>JAPKDO010000435.1 GCA_028822535.1 Acidimicrobiales bacterium | reverse complement strand
TCGAGGACCTCACCGACGACGAGGCCGACGCCTTCTTCACCGCCCTCGGCCTTTGACCCGCGTCGTCGACACCGGCGTGTTCAGCGCCTCCATCTCGCGACGACGACCGTCACGGTTCAACCGAGAGGTCGGACTCATGGCTGGACAGCAGGTCTTTCTCGCCGCCGTCACCGTGGCCGAACTGCGCTACGGGGCTCTGGTCGCTGGTTGGGGTGAGACCCGCCGAGAGCGCCTGGAGCGATCGATCGACTCGAGCAGCGTCGTACCGGTGAGCGACACGCTGATCACGACGGCCGCCGAACTCCGTCACTCATGCCGCGCGATCGGCCATCCACTGCACGAACCGATCCACGCCAACGATCTCTGGGTCGCCGCAACTGCAATCCACATCGCCGCGCACCTTCTGACGGCAGACGCGGTGTTCCAGGAAGTTCCCGGCTTGACGCTTCGCCGATAGCGCCATCACGGATGCTGCGGAATGTCGCTACGCGGGCTCGACCGGCTCGGTCATGGCGAGGAACTCCTCGTTGGTGATCGGCTCGGCCGACGCCTCGTTGACGCGGTCGATGGATGCCTCGAGATAGGCACGGAACTCCGGATCAGCGAGCTGGCGATGCGCGTTGTCCCATGAACGTCGATACATGCGCTGGAGGTCGAGCTGTTCCTTGGTCAGGACGTCGTGACGCATCGTCATGAGGACTCCTTCGCCGCCGTCGGGCTGAGTTGCACGGTACTCAGCCGACGTGACAGTCGGCCAGCACGGAGCGTGGTGGCGAGGGGCTTCGCAGGTGTCCCGTAGGGAAACCTGCAAGGGTGTTTCTCCGGACGCTGGAACCGTCCCGCGGGATTCGTCGAGCACGCAGCGTGCGATCTGGGAAGGCCGCGGGACGCTTGTGTGGCCGAGATTCCTCGATGACCGCGCGAGATCCGGCCGGGCTCAGAGGCTCTAGTGAAGGGAGCCCGAGGAGCGCGCCATGACCGCATCTGTGACCGAGTCCAGGTTCAGCGACACGGATCGGCTGCTGCACCCGACCGACCTGAGCGAGTTGCTCGGCGTGCCGGTTGCGACGCTGGCCAACTGGCGGTGCGCGAGGAAGGGTCCACCGTTTGTGAAGGTCGGTCGCCATGTCCGGTACCGACCTGCCGACGTAGACCGGTGGATCGCTGATCGGGTCTCGATTCCGGAGACTGTCAGCGCGCCTCGGTAGCGTCGTAGGAGTCGAGCCGTCGATGGTCGGGCTCGAGGATCCGAGTTCGCCGGCCGTCCTGTCACCCGCTCCGCACGTTCGCGTACGGGATCGCAGGGAGGCCGGATGGCCAGCATCGACAAGCGACCGAGCGGCAAGTGGCGTGCCCGCTACCGAGTGCACGCCGGAGGGCCGCAGCGGTCGAAACACTTCGACCGCAAGACCGACGCCGAGCGGTTCCTCACCCGCGTCCAAGGTCAGGTCCTCGACGGCTCCTACGTCGACCCGTCCGCCGGACAGGTCAGCTTCGGCGAGTACGCCGAGTCGTGGCGCAAGGCGCAGGTCCACCGG
Source organism: Acidimicrobiales bacterium (assembly GCA_028822535.1). Lineage (GTDB taxonomy): Bacteria > Actinomycetota > Acidimicrobiia > Acidimicrobiales > Salinilacustritrichaceae > Salinilacustrithrix. The sequence goes on along the minus strand of JAPKDO010000435.1, from coordinate 938 downwards.
CGCTCGACCGTCGTCCAGGTCGATGCCTACCTCCGCAACCACATGCTCCCCACCTTCGGCGACCGCCCACTCGCCTCGATCCGCCCCAGCGAGGTCCAGGCGTGGGTACGGGGCCGCTCCGACGTGCTCGCTGCCACGACGGTCGAGACCGTGTTCCGGATCTTCTCGACGATCCTCAGCGACGCCGTCCGAGACCGACTGATCATCCACAGCCCGGCCAGGAACATCCGACTCCCCCGCAAGGCGAAGTCGGCAATCGTCCCGCCGACCGTCGACCAGGTCGAAGCGGTCATCGCCGAGATGCCCGATCGCTACCAGGCACTCTTGTGTGAACAAGCATCGACCCGGGACCTGAAAACGAATCGGAGCCCCGAAGCTTGCCGAGGGGTTGGTTTCTCGTTCAAGAGCCCAACCTCGACACTCGGCCGGGGACGGCGTTTCGGGGCAGGTCCGCTGCCTCCCCACCAACGGCACCTCGGGGGCAAGTCCCAGGCAGATACGCGTATGAGATAGGGGAAACCACGCGTCAGCGCGATGGCACATGGGGACGGGTCTGCATCATCTCCTGACGGGCCCCTCCTTGTCTCTTGCCGGTGAGAGTGAATACTCTCTCCCCTTATGGCAGCGAAGGACCGCATCGTGGAAGCGGCCTCCGAGCTCTTCGTGGCGCAGGGTTTCGCAGGTACGACCGTCGCAGACGTCCAAACCGCCGCCGGGCTCACGGCAGGGTCCGGTGCGCTCTACAAGCACTTCTCCTCCAAGGAGGAACTGTTCGCGGCATGCGTCGAGCGAGCCATCGCGGGCAACGAGCTACACGTCGAGACCGGTGACAACTTGGTGAATGACGATCTGCGAGCGACGCTGCGGGCGATGGCCGTGGCCGGGTTCGGCACCCTGCGCAGCCAGCGACCGCTGATGCGAATGCTGTTCCACGACGG
>JAPKDO010000434.1 GCA_028822535.1 Acidimicrobiales bacterium | reverse complement strand
ATCGCCCACCCACCCCCGACACATCGACCGCACCGATCGGTGCGAGAGACACCGCCACGGCGAGCGACGCGCCGGCGGGTAGCGTCGTTCTCGATGTCTTGAGGAGCCCGGTCCCGCGTCCGTTCCCGTCGCCCGAGGTGCTCCCATGACCCTGCCCCAAACCAGCGCACAGCTGGTCGCTCAGAACCTGTCGTTCGCCCACGGCCCCACCGTGGTGCTCGCCGACGTCTCGCTCACCGTGGCGGCGGGTCACCGGATCGGCGTGGTCGGGCCGAACGGGGTGGGCAAGACGACGCTGTTGCGACTTCTCGTCGGCGATCTGACGTCCGAAGCCGGCAGGGTGCGCCGGGTTCCGGCCGATGCCCGGGTCGGCTACCTGGCCCAGGAGCTCGAGATCGACCACGGTGAGACGGTGGCCGACGTCGTGGCCCGGCGGACGGGCGTCGCCGATGCGCAACGCGACTTCGACGCGGCCACGGCCGCGCTGGCCGACGGGGACGCCCTGGCGGAGAGTCGGTACGCCGATGCGTTCGAGACCTGGACGGCGACCGGGGCGGCCGATTTCGACGCGTCGCTCGACGCCGTGCTCGAGCGAGTCGGCCTCGGCGCCGACCGTGCCGACCAGGAGGCGTCGACGCTGTCGGGTGGCGAGCGGGCGCGGGTGAACCTGGCATCGGTGCTCCTGTCGGGCTTCGACGTCCTGGCGCTCGACGAACCGACCAACGACCTGGACCTCGACGGACTGGCGTTGCTCGAGGACTTCCTCGTCACGTCCGCCGACGGATTCGTCCTCGTGTCGCACGACCGGGCGTTCCTCGAACGGGTGGTCACGAGCGTGGTCGAGATCGACGAGCACGAGCGCAGCGCGACGCGCTTCGACGGCGGCTGGGCGTCGTATCAGGAGGCCCGCGCCACCGCCCGCCGCCACGCCGAGGAGGCGTACGCGGGCTACGTCGACACCCGCGATTCGCTGCGCGGGCAGGCGCAACAGACCCGGGAGTGGTCAGCCAAGGGCGTCGGCAAGGCGAAGCGGTCGGGCGAGACCGACAAGTTCATCCGGCATCACAACGTCGCCACCTCCGAGAAGTTGGCGGGCAAGGCGAAGCGGGCCGAGAAGGCGCTCGACCGCCTCGACGTGGTCGACAAGCCGTGGGAGGGATGGGACCTGCGGCTCGACTTCGCCACGACCGGACGCTCGGGCGACCGGGTGATCGAGGCGCGTGAGCTCGTCGTCGAGCGCGACGACTTCCGCCTGGGCCCGCTGTCGCTCGACGTGGGCTACGGCGAGCGGGTCGCGCTCGTCGGCGCCAACGGTTCCGGGAAGACGACGCTGCTGCGCACGGTTCTCGGCAGCCTGAGGCCGACCGGCGGGAGCGTCGCGCTGGGCCCCTCGGTCGTCGTCGGGACCCTCGACCAGGGCCGGGTACGGTTCGCGACCGGGCAGTCCCTTCTCGACGCCTTCGTCGATTCCACCGGCGTCCTCGCCAACGAAGCACGATCGCAACTCGCCAAGCTCGGACTCGGCGCCGATCACATCCGCCGTCCGACCGAACGCCTCTCCCCCGGCGAACGCACCCGCGCCGTCCTCGCCGCGTTCGCGCTCGTCGGCGTGAACCTCTTGGTGCTCGACGAACCCACCAACCACCTCGACCTGCCCGCGATCGAGCAACTCGAATCCGCGCTCGACGGCTACCCGGGGACGCTGGTCCTCGTCACCCACGACCGGCGACTTCTCGAGGTCGTTGCCACGACGCGCCGAGTCGAACTCGCCGACGGCCGGATCATCGCCGATTCACCGACCTGACCGTCAGTCCGTCGTGAGGGTGACGACGCCGTCGCCGTCGTGGTTCTGCCCGGTCACGGTCTCGTCGGGAGACTCGGGTCCGCCGAGCGGGAGGTCTCCTTCGCCGGGAAGCGTTGGCCGAGCACCCCAGTCCGGGAAGAAGCCGGCTCGCGCCAGAGTGTCGACGGCCGCAGCGACGCTCATACCGACCACGTCGGGAGGCCCTTCGTCCGGGGTGGGAGGGAAGCTGATCCCGTCGGTTGCCAACGCCTCGGCTCGGCGTTCACGTTCTTCGATCGAAGGCCCGCCGTACACGCTGACCTCGACGAACCGGCAGGGGCCATCGGTCAGACCGGTGTCGTAGACGAGGTTCTGGCCGTCGCCACCGTCGTACATGCGAGCCGGTCGACCGTCGATGGTCAGATCTCGGAAGTTGCCGTTCGCGACATCCGGCCCCGGCCACTGGAACCGGGCCAGGTAGCCGTCGGGCTGATCCCACTCGAGTGTCGTCCCGTAGGCGACACGCGGCGGGGAGGTCATCTCGTCGTCGATCTCGACCCGGGCGTACGGGCAGACGATCGGTTCGTCCGGGATCGGAACGACCACATCCGGGTCGCCGAGAACGGGCGGTGCGGTCGTGGACGGCGGAGGTTCGTACACGAGGTCGACGTCGGACCCGATCGCCACCTCGGTGCCCGAAGATGGCGACTGTGCGG
>JAPKDO010000433.1 GCA_028822535.1 Acidimicrobiales bacterium | reverse complement strand
GAGAGCCGTATGGCCCATGGGCGCGGCTCCTCAGGGCGAGTTCAATGGGCCGCACGTCTTGACTGGGGGGAGTGCCCATGATTCTGACGGCGAAGGAGCTGGCCGCCCGGCCGATCGCTCCAGAGGTGCTCGAGTGGACGCTGCTCGAGGAGTTGCTGGCACACACGGCCGACGTCGTGTTGTTGCTCGACGTGTCGTCGGGCTCCACGTTGCGCCGCTGGCACGACCCCGAGCACAGCAACCTGACGCTGAGCAGCGAGCCGGCCGATCGGGTCATCAGCCAGGTCCACCCCGACGACATCGCCGACCTGTTGGAGATGATCGCCCGGACCTCGCTCGAAGGCGGGTCGCGCTCGTCCGTCGTCCGGGTCCATCCCGACCGTCAGGAGGACCTGGGTCGGGTGCTGCTGGTGAGTGCCCACGACGTGCATCGCGTCGTCGAGGACGGCCTCCTCATCCAGGCGTGGCTTGTCGATTCGGCCACCCTCGCGTCTCCCGACGACTCGGTCTCGGCGATGTCGTCGCTGGGCGCTGCGGCGCCGATCGGCCTCCAGGTGCGCAGCGGCAACGGCACCGTCCCGTTCGAGAACGAGCGCTTCACCGCACTGGCCGCGCCGGCGCGTGCGCGCATCGACGACCACGTCGACGACGCCCTCACCACGCCGGGCGAGTCCGTCGTCGACGTCGACACCGGAGACTCGTCACTGCGGTTGCGCGTGGTGCCCACCTTCGACGCCGACGACAACCTCCTCCTCGCCGTCGCCTCACTCGAAGACGTCACCAGCCTTCGCCGCGCCGAGGAGGCGCGGGCCGAGGCCGAGGGCATGTTCCGTGCCGTGTTCGACCGGTCGCCTGTGGCCACGGCGATCGTCGGGCTCGACGGCCGGTACGAGCAGGTCAACGAGTCCTTCACCGTCATCTGTGGCTACTCGGCCGACGAGCTCATCGGCCGACACTTCTCCAGCATCACCCACCTCGATGACGTCGCGGTCGACCAGCGCCTGGTCGAAGAGGTGATGAACGGCGAGCGCTCCAGCTACCAGCACGAGAAGCGCTACCTGCACGCTTCCGGCCACGAGATCTGGGTCGACCTCACCGTCGCAGGGGTTCCGGGCCCCGATGGAGCGCTGCGTCATTTCGTGGCTCACGTCGACGACATCACGCAGCGCAAGATGTCGATCGACCCCGACCAGTCGGTGGACGACCTCACCCACTGGGCGACCCACGACCACCTCACCGGCCTGGCGAACCGTCGCCACCTGTCCGGGTTCCTCGCCGCGTCCGTCGGGCCGATGCGTCGGGCCGACGACCGTGTCGCCGTGCTGTTCCTCGACCTCGACGACTTCAAACCGGTGAACGACGCGTTCGGGCACCACGTGGGTGATGAGGTGCTGGGCACGATCGCCCGTCGCCTGCGCAACACCTGTCGCAGCGACATGCTCGTCGCCCGCTATGGCGGCGACGAGTTCGTCGTCGTGACCAGAGGGGTTCGGACCGCCGTCGATCTCTCGGTGCTCGTCGAACGTATCCTGAGCGCGGTACGGACACCGATCGACGGGCTGGCCGCCGAGTCGATCCGGGTCGGAGCCAGCGTCGGTGTGGCGACGCATCGGCCGGGTGAGTCGCCCGAGGCCATCCTTCGTCGCGCCGACGCCGCCTGCCTCCGCGCCAAGCGCGCCGGGAAGAACCGGGCGCACGTCTCGGCCACCTGAACGCGTCGGGAGGGGTGGATTTCGCCCCTTCTGGACACAGCGGAAGGCGCGGAACGCCCATGGAGAGAATTCGCTTCAGCCCATGCATCCGAAGGCCGAAGTGCCAGGTATACACATTCACCTCGCCGGCAGAATCGATGGCTGGGGCTACAGAGCCAGGGAGCGACGGGCCGCGTCTTGGTGGAGGAAACGATGACAACCGACCCGATCCAAACCCGACGCCGGCTCCTGGTCGTCGACGACGATCCAGTCGCGCGTGATTTCGCCGCGCTGGCCTTGAGCTTCCACGACACCGACGTGGATCAGGCGGTCGATCCTCTCGAAGCGATCGACCTCCTTCGGGCTCGGACGTACGAGGCGGTGATCGTCGACCTCGACCTTCCCCACTGCAGCGGCGTCACGCTCATGGGCAGGATCCGACAGATCCAGGACCTGCCGATCATGATGCTGACCAGCCACGACGACTCGATGGTCTCGGTCACCGCGCTCGAGGCGGGTGCAGACGAGTTCTGCATCAAGCCCCTCGTCGAACGCGAGTTGGCGCTCCGGGTCGACCTGGCCATCGAACGCCACGGACGACGTCGACCCACGGAGCCGTCGCCCGACGACGAGCCGAGCGCGTCGCTCGACGTCATCATCTCCGCCGGCGAGTGGCAGAGTGTCGACACCGTCGCCGAGCACGTGTACCGCCTGCGCCAGAAGTTGGACGAATCCGACGACGGCCGCAGCTGGATCCAGACCGTTCGTGGAGCCGGCTACCGGTTCGATCGGCGGCGCGCCGACGCGGC
>JAPKDO010000432.1 GCA_028822535.1 Acidimicrobiales bacterium | reverse complement strand
GTTGGTCGGTCCCAGAACGGCTTTGACGGGGCGGGGGGCATGAACGGTCATGACCTAAGCATCCCCACTCCCGCACCCGATTGCAACCGGTCACATGCCCCGACGAAAATCACCCTTCGGCGAAAGAGCAAAACCCGCATGATGATCGATTCCTCAGACGGGCCCGGCGCACCCGCAGCCAAGCCCGACCAGCGACGTCGTTGTCTATTATAAATCCGACGGCTACTCGATGGCCGGTGACCGCCTGATGGGGCGTCAATCGGCGGGGGTAAGCTTTCTGACCGACCTCGCGCGGCACGGCCGTTCGCGTGACCTGGTTTGCATGGCACCGGACAGGGCCTCGGCGGAGGAATTCGCCGACACCACCCGCAAGGCCCCCTGAACGGACCCCGTTCCCTGCGTAGCGCGCTGGATCTCCTTCGACACACCCGAACGGCTCGCCGAAACCGGATGCCTGTTCTATCCGAGCCCGACAATTTCGGATCAGGCCTGGCGGCGCCGCGCGCACGACCGCTCGACGGCGCGACGGTCGCGGGCGGCGGCGCTGTTGGCGCAGGCGCCGCCGAGTCGGCGGGCGATGCATCGACCGGTGCGGCGGCGGGCGCGGCTCCGGACGCGAGCCGTTGTTCGAGATGTTCGATCCGAGCCACGAGCGCGCCGACATCGTCGCCGGCAGCGGAACGCGTGAGCCGGACCAGTGCCACCTCGAGCGTGATCCGAGGGTCGGGCGCCTGGCGCATGTCGACGCTGGCCGTGCCGATCAGTTCGAGCGCCCGGGTGAGCGAGGCAGGGCCCATGGCAGCGGCCACGTTGCCTGCTCTCGTCGACGCAGCGTCGGTCATCTGGCCGGCGGGCGCTCCCATGGCGACGAGGAAGGCATCGCGCAGCGCTTCGATGAGCGCCTCGGCCAACAGCCGCGGATCGCGACCCGCCCGCACCGAGGCGTCGACGGCGACGAGTGCTGCGCCCGCATCCCGTGCGCCGAGCGCATCGATGATGTCGTCGACCGGGATGCCGAGCGTGCTGACCCCGCCGGTGGCGGCCACCTGGTCGAGGGCCGAGAGCGTGTCGCGAGCCGAACCGGCACCGACCCGCACCACGTGTTCGACCGCCGACTCGTCGAGGCCCAGATCAGCGTCGGCGATGACGTGACGGACGTGGTCGGCGAGGACGTCGGCACCGAGCAGGTGGAAGTCGAAGTGCTGGGTCCGAGACCGGATCGTCGGAAGGACCTTCTCGGGCTCGGTCGTCGCCAGGACGAACACCACGTGGGCCGGCGGCTCCTCGAGCGTCTTCAGCAGCGCATTGGACGCCGCCTTCGTGAGCATGTGGACCTCGTCGAGGATGTACACCTTGCGGTTGCCGCTGGTGCCCATCGTGACCCGCCCGAGCAGGTCGCGCATGGCGTCGACGCCCGAGTTGGACGCCGCGTCGAGTTCCTGGAGCCAGTCGACCTGTCGCCCCTCTTCGACCGCCTTGCAGTTGTCGCATGTGGTGTCGGGCTCTCCGTCGACCGGGTTCTCGCAGTTCAAGACCTTGGCCAGGATGCGCGCCGTCGACGTCTTGCCCGTTCCACGGGGGCCCGAGAACAGGTAGCCGTGCGCGACCCGGTCCTCGCGGACCGAGTTCTTGAGGGCCGTCGTCACGTGACCCTGGCCCAGGACCTGGTCGAACGTCTGCGATCGGTAGCGGCGGTAGAGCGACTGGTACGCCATAGGCGCGTGCGACCCTACCGGTCAGCTGAAGCCGCGCGAGTCCTGCTTCAGCGCCGTGTCGACCGCCAACGCCGAGGCCACGACCATCGACCGCAACGGGTCCTCGAGCGGGCGATGGATCTGCAGGACGTAGTTGTCCGCCGTGGTGAACAGCGTCTTGGCGAGCCCTTCCCACGTCTTGGTGATGCGAGCGATCTCGGTGCCGCTGGCGTCCTGGATGTTCCAGTTCCACGCCCGCCAGTTCTCGCCGTTGATCGTGCCGATCTGTTCGCCGCCCACCTCGAGACCGAACCGGATCTTGCCGATGGCGTTGAGCTGGCGGACCTGGCCGATCTCGTTGCCGCCGCTGTCCCCGACGACCACCCGGCTCTTCATCAACTTGCGGGGGCGGGTGAGGGTCAGGACCACGGACCCCGAGGCATCGACGACCTGGAACGAGTGCGTGAGGAACTGGTCGATGTCACCGATGACACGGACGACCTTCTTCAGCGCCGACTGACCGACCTGGCGCACCGCGCCGATCTGGTTGCCGTTCTGGTCGTAGACCGCGTACTCGCTGTTGACCTCGATGAGCTTCGCCTTCTGGTTGACGACGAGCACCGGCTCGGTGAACAGCGTGCCGCCGCCGACGTGCGCCGGGGTGGCGCCCGCCTTGGCCACGTCTCGCACGACCTTGTCGGTGGCGCGCTGGACGGTGGGCACATGACCCTGTCCCGTCGCCGCGTCGGACGACTGCGCGCCGTGCGACGACACGTGGTCGGTCCACGTGGCGCCGTCCCAGTAACGGTGCTC
>JAPKDO010000090.1 GCA_028822535.1 Acidimicrobiales bacterium | reverse complement strand
AGCGGTTCTGGCGGAGGGGGTCGATCCGGCCGCCGGAGATGGCCCGGGCGATGATGCCCTGCTGGATCTGTTCGGTGCCCTCGAAGATGTCCATGATCTTGGCGTCGCGATGGAAGCGTTCGACGTCGCACTCGCGGGTGTAGCCGTAGCCGCCCAGGATCTGGATCGAGCGCTCGGTGACCCAGACGGCGGTGCGTCCGGCCTTCAGCTTGCACATCGAGCCCTCGGCGTATTTGTAGCCGGGACCGTTGTTGGAGAGCCATGCAGCGCGGTGCACGAGAAGACGGGAGGCGTCGATCTCGGTCTTCATGTCGGCGAGCATGAACGCGATCGCCTGGTTCTCGAAGATCGGGATGCCGAAGGCGGTGCGCTCGTGGGCGTACTCGAGGGCGATCTCGTAGGCGGCGCGGGCGATGCCGACGGCCATCGAGGCGACCGCCGGGCGGGTGGCCTCGAAGGTGGCCATGGCCGGCTGCTTCTCACCGGTCTTGGCGCCCTCGCGGGCCTTGGCCAGCTTGGCGTCCAGCTTCTCCTTGCCGCCGAGCAGCATGCGGCCCGGGATGCGGCAGTCGGTGAGGACGACCTCGGCGGTGTGGCTCGCCTTGATGCCGTGCTTGAGGTACTTCTGGCCCTGCTCGCACCCGGCCGTGCCCTCGGGGACGATGAAGCTGGCCTGGCCGCGAGATCCGAGCGACGAGTCGACGGTCGCCGTGACGACGTGCAGGTGGGCGATGCCACCGTTGGTCGCCCAGGCCTTGGTGCCGTTGAGGACCCACTCGTCGGTGGCTTCGTCGTACACGGCCTTGGTGCGAAGCCCCGACACATCGGATCCGGCATCGGGTTCCGACACGCAGTAGGCCGCGACCTTGAGGTCGTCCGCGGTGCCGAAGCACTGCGGGACCCACTCCATCACCTGTTCGGGTGTGCCGTTGGATGCAATGCCGGCGGCCGCGAGACCGGAACCGAAGATCGACAGCGCGATGCCGGCGTCACCCCAGAACAGCTCCTCGAGCGCGATCGGCATCGAGAGCCCGCTCGGGTCGGCCATGGCCATGTTCGCGAAGAAGTCGAATCCGTAGAGACCGATCTCGGCCGCCTGCTGGACGATCGGCCAGGGGAACTCCTCCTTGTCGTCCCACTCCTGCCCGGCCGGACGCACCACGTCCTTGGCGAAGGTGTGGACCCAGTCCTGCAGCTGCAGCTGGTCGTCATTGAGTGCGAGCGAGAACTCGGCCATGGGAATTCCTCCAGTGAACGTCGATCCGGCCCGCGAAGTTACCGAGTGGTAACTCTCGCGAGCAAACATCTCCGCACGTCGATGGAACGGTGCGCCGATTCGTCCTTGAACGGACATTCGCCGCGAAATACGCTGCACGGCACACTACGGAGGGAAGGGAAACGACTACACCCGGTCGAATCTCCTCCAGCGTGCCCGCAGTCGGGCTCGCGACATCCACGTGCACACGACAATCCACAGCAGACGACATCCAGGGCGGGACGATGCACCACGGCGAAGCGACACTCAACGACGGGCACGCGATCGACGACGAGGTGACACGCGCCATCGCCGGCGACGAGGACGCGTTCCGCACGCTCTACGCCCGCCACGCCACGACGACGTGGCGTCTCGCGTATGCACTCACCGGCACACGAACCGACGCCGTCACCGTGACCTCCGAGAGCTTCGCCCGCACCTTCACCACGCTCCAGGCCTCGCCTGCTCCACGGACTGACTTCGCCACCCTCCTGTTGCGGACGACCCGCGACGCTGCGATCGACGCTCGCAATGCGCACGGCGATGCCGCCCCGCCGTTCGAGGCGACCGAGCAGACGCTCGACGTCGCCACCGCCTTCGCGTCGCTCCCCGAGCGCTGGCGTTCTGCGCTGTGGCTCGGCGTCGTCGAGCGAGAGACCCAGGCGCGTGTCGCCGCGGTGATCGGAGTCGACACCGCCGATGCCGCAGCGATCGTCTCCCGTGCCCGACGGGGGCTCCGTCATCAGTACCTCCGCATCGACGCAGGCCGGGGCGAAGCCCGGAACTGCGACCGAGCCGTCGCCCGTCTCGGCGCCTACGTCGCTGGCAGCCTGCCATCGGCAGACATCGACAAACTCGAACGCCATCTGCGCCTGTGCCCGACGTGCGACGGCCGATACGGCCGCCTCGCCTCGCTCCTCGATCGCCTTCCCCACCTCGTCCCTGCGTTGCCGTCGATGCTCGAGGACGATGCCCGCGTCGCGTGGACCGGTGCCGTGACCACGGCGTCGGACGGCCTCGGCATCTCGCAGTTCGGGGAGAAAGTCCTCGCCGGTGTCGCCGCGTTCGCCGCCGGTGTCGGCGTCCTGGGCGCAGCGTTGGTGAGCGTGTCCGGCTCTGGCGCCGACGATCTCGCCGTCTCGCCCATCGCCCCACTGGTCGCCGAGCTCGCCACACCCCGGCCCCAAGGCCTCGACCTGACCATCGACCTCGACCCGTCCGGCTTCGGATCCGACACCGGGTCCAGCACCGGCAACAGCTTCACGAACGATCGTGACGACGTCGACAGCATCCGTCCGGTCAGCGCTCGCACCGGCGACGGACCGATCGTCACCGACCTCGATGACGGGTCGGGCGACAGCGACGACGCTTCGGGCGGCGACACCTCACCGAACGGGGACGGACCCGGCGGCGGCGGGCCCGGCAACGGTGGGTCCGACAGCGGCGACGACCCGGCGACGCCGCCCACGACCGATGGTCCCGCAGGCGGCGCACCGGTGGTGTCGGTGGGTGCCGACCTCGGCGACGTGCCTGTCGCAGTCGAACTCGGCGACGATCCCGGTCTCACGGTCGGTCCCATCAGCGTCGGTTCCGGGCCGGCGCCCGGCGGTGACACGATCTCCGTCGACGGCCCGCTCGAGGCGCTCGACCCCGTCGTCGAGCCGGTCAACGACGTGTTGAACGGCCTCCTCGGCGGCTGATCAGCGGGCGCGTACTGCGGTGCCCGAGGCCGAGTCCTCGACGACGTAACCGGCGGCGACCAGTTCGTCGCGCAGTCGGTCGGCTTCGGCGAAGTCCTTCGCGGCGCGAGCGCGGTCGCGGGCGGCGGCCTTCTCCGCGATCTCCGGCGGCACCTCGGCCGCGTCCGCAGCGAGTTCGATGCCCAGCGCATCGGCGATCTCGAGCGCAGCGGCAGCGACCGACGCATCGCCGGTCTTGTTCGCGTCACGGACGGCGTCGAACAAGGTCGCCATCGCCGCCGGGGTGTCGAGGTCGTCGTCCATCGCCCGTCGGAATCGGTCGAGGACGGTCGCATCCGACGTCGCGTCGGCGGCGTCGGTGGCGAAAGTCCGGGCGAAGGTGTCGAGGCGCGCGAGCGCCGCCTCGTTCGATCGCATCGAGTCCTCGGCGATGTCGATCGGTGAGCGGTAGTGCGCCTGCAGGATGAGCAGGCGGAAGGCTCGCGGGTCGAAGACCTCCATGAGGTCGAGCAGGTTCTTCACGTTGCCGAGCGACTTCGACATCTTCTCGCCGTCGATCTCGACCATGCCGTGGTGGAACCACCAGTTGGCGAACGACTTGTGTTGGGCGACGGCCTGCGCTCGCTCGTTCTCGTGGTGCGGGAACTGCAGGTCGGACCCACCGGCATGGATGTCGAAGCCCTCGCCCAGCAGGTCGATGCTCATCACGACGCACTCGGTGTGCCATCCAGGCCGGCCATCACCGAACGACGCCGGCCACGCTGGCTCGCCCGGCTTGGCCTTCTTCCAGAGCGCGAAGTCGAGCGGTGACCGCTTCTCCTCGTTCGCCTCGACACGGGCGCCGCTGCGCAGGTCCTCGAGTGAACCGTGCGCGAGCAAGCCGTAGCCGTCCACCTTCGACACGTCGAGGTAGACGCCGTCCGACGTCTCGTACGCAACGTCGTCCACGATGAAGCCCTCGATCAGTGCGACCATCTCGTCGACGTACTCGGTGGCATGTGGGGTCTTCTGAGGGCGCATGATCCCGAGCCGGTCCATCGCGTCGAACCAGACGCGCTCGCACTTTGCCGTGATGTCCTCCCACGGACGTTCCTCGGCGTTCGCCCGCTCGATGATCTTGTCGTCGATGTCCGTGATGTTCGACACGAACGTGACGTCGTTGCCGGCCCAGGTCAGGTAGCGGCGCAGCAGGTCGTAGGTGACCTGGTTGCGACCGTGGCCCAGGTGTGGCGGGCCATAGACCGTGGGGCCGCACGCGTAGATCGACACCTTCCCGTCCTCGCGGGGTTCGAACGGCGCGACGGAACGCCTGGCGGTGTCGTACAGGTGCAGCACGCGGGCGAGGCTACCGAAGCGCCGAGCGCCCACCGGCAGGGGTTGCCACCCGAGGCTGTCGCCGGTTCAGCGCTCCGTCCACGTGCGCCCGTAGCCAGGATCGGAGATCGACCGTGCCACCTCGCTGATCTGCAACGGGGCGAAGGTGTCGATCATCACCGCGGTCTCCTCGGTGCGGGTCGCGTCGACCGAGGCGTCGAAGCTGCCGGGCTGGGGACCGTGGACGAAGCCCGCAGGATGGATCGACATCGATCCGATGCCGATGCCCGATCCCGCTCGGCTCATGAAGTCCCCGTCCACGTAGAACAGCACCTCATCGGAGTCGACGTTGCTGTGGTGATACGGGATCTTCACCGCATCAGGGTGGAAGTCGAAGGGCCTCGGGACGAACGAACAGACGACGAAGCCCGGACCGGCGAAGGTCTGGTGCACCGGCGGTGGCTGGTGGAGGCTCCCGACGATCGGCTCGAAGTCGTGGATCGACAGCGCGTACGGATAGAGGGTCCCGTCCCATCCGACGACGTCGAAGGGGTGGGTTGCGTGCCGGTGTGCCGTGAGGCCGTGGCGGGTCCGGACCAACACGTCGATGTCGGTACCGACCTCGACCGACGGCGCTTCGGGCGCTCGGAGGTCGCGCTCGCAGAACGGTGCGTGTTCGAGGAACTGACCGTTGTCGCCGCGATACCGATCGGGGAACGAGAGGTGCCCTCGCATCTCGATCACCAACGCCCGTACGGGGTCCACCGGCACCCAGCGATGCGTCGTGCCGGCGGGGACGACGACGTAGTCGCCCGGATGGACTTCCAGCGGGCCGAACGTCGTTTCGAGCAGCGCGGACCCGGATTCGACGTGGACGAGTTCGTCGCCGGCCACGTCCCGGTAGAGGGGACTGGCAGCGGACGCATTCACGACCGCGATGGTCAGGTCGTCGTTCGCCGCGAGAATCCGGCGGTGGCGGACGAGGTCGAACCCGAGATCGTCGGGGAGGTCGTGGGTCCGCAGATGGAACGGCGCCACCGGGTGATTGGGACGGAGGGTGTCCTGGCCGGATCGCAGCTCCTCGACCGGTGCGACATCACGCACGTCGCTCGGCGAGCGGCGGTGGTACAGCAGCGACGACGGTCCCGAGAAGCCTCGGGTCCCCAGCAACTCCTCACGCAGCCGGGTGCCGTCATGATCGTGATGGACGACGTGCCGTTTGCGGGGCACGTTGCCGACCGAGCGATAGATGGTCATCGCGGACCTCCGTCCGTGTCGCCGGGGACGATTCGACCGGTGGCCTCGCCGAACCCGATGCGGACATGATCGGGATCATCGGCGGAACGTCCACCGGCCCACCCTCGCAACGTCACGACGTCGCCGTCTTCGAGCCAGGTACGGGTGGAACCGTCGTCGAGGCTGACGGGCTCGACGCCTCCTCTCGTCGACTCGAGGAGACAGCCCATCGCGTTCGCGCCGGGGCCGCTCACCGTGCCCGTGGCGAACAGATCACCCGTCCGCGTGGACGCCCCGTTGCTGGTGAGGTGGGCGTACTGCTGGGCGAACGTCCAGTAGAGGTCGCGCAGGTCTGCCCGACACAGCGTCGTGTCGCCGACCGAGGCCTCGACCCGAATCGCGATCGCGCCGTCGCCCGGGTCGGTCAACGATGCATCGGGCGACGGGTCCTGCACCGGAGGTGACGTGCGGAACGGAGCGAGGGCCGCGAGTGGCACGATCCACTGCGAGATCGTGGTGGCGAACGACTTCCCGAGGAAGGGGCCGAGTGGCTGGTACTCGAACGCCTGGATGTCACGGGCCGACCAGTCGTTGACCAGCACCACCCCGAAGACGTGGCGGTCGGCCTCCCCCGGCGGGACGGGTCGACCGCGTTCGTTGCCCGTGCCGACCACGAAGCCGACCTCGGCCTCGAAGTCGAGGCGGGCTGACGGTCCACGCCACACTCCGCCCTCGGTCGGCAGGAGCCCGTGGGGCCGGGGAATGTCGGTTCCCGACGACACGATCGTGCCTGCCCGGCCGTGGTAGCCGATCGGGAGATGTCGCCAGTTCGGCAACAACGGCTCTGCGCCAGGGCGAAAGAGTTCGCCCACGCGGGTCGCGTGGTGGATCGACGAGTAGAAGTCGACGAAGTCGCCGATGGCGACCGGGAGCAGGACCTGCACCTCGTGGACCGAATCCAGGGGTCGAGCGTTGGCGGGCTCGGTCAACCAACCGTGCAGTCGGTCGCGGACCTCGGCCCAGCGAGATGGCCCCGACGCGAGGAAGTCGTTGGCGGTGGCGCGCTCGAACATCGGGTCGGCGACCACGTCGCCGATCGGGAGCACGTGGTCGCCGATCCGGGTGGCGACGCGAGGGTGCCCGGCCACCCGGACGACGCCGACGGGCAGGTTCTCGACCGGGAAGTCGGAATCGGGCGGGACGTCCGCCCACGTCACGATGTCCGCCAGTGCTCGGCGGCACCCACCTCGGCCGTGGCCTCGTCGAAGGCCTCGAGGAACCGGTCGTTCTCCACCGGCATGCCGGTCGTGACCCGGATGCCGATGTCGGGGAAGACCCGCGTCACGACGCCGCGACGCTCCATCGCCTCGCCGAGGGCGACACTCGCCGATCCGGCGGGCAGCCACACGAAGTTGGTCTGGCTGGGCGGGATGGCGAACCCCGACTCCGTGAGGACGGCGATGGTCCGGTCCCGCTCGGCCGTCGTCTCCTTGCAGCGGCGCGCCACCTGATGGCGCGCCGCCAGACTCTCGATCGCCGCGGCCTCCGCGATGTGGTTGATCGCGAACGGCACCAGGAGGCGGTCGACGGTGTCGACGACGTGGTCGGGGCCGATCAGGTATCCGACCCGGAGGCCGGCGAGCCCGTGCGCCTTCGAGAAGGTACGGAGCACAGCCACGTTGTCGCGGTCACCGAGCGTCTCGATCGCGTCGGGGACGGCAGGGTCGGTGACGAACTCGCGATACGCCTCGTCGACCACGAGGAGCGCGTCCTGGGGGGTGCTGTCTGCGATCGAGACGAGATCGTTCTGTCCGAGCGCGGTTCCGGTCGGGTTGTTGGGGTTGGCGACGAAGACGAGTCTGGTGTCGTCACCGATCGCGTCGGCGATGGCGTCAGCGTCGAGCGTCTCGCCTGCATTGGCGACGGCGACGGCTCGGCCACCGGCGAGCGCGACGAACACCGGATACGCCTCGAACGACGGCCAGCCGTAGACGACCGAGTCGCCGGGATCGACGTAGCCGAGGCACAGCTGTTGGATCAGGCCGACGGAGCCGTTGCCGACAGCGACCCGCGAGGCTGCGACGCCGTGGTGGTCGGCGAGTGCATCGCGCAGGCCCGGTGCGCCGTGCGCCGGGTAGCGGTGCGCCTGCATCACCGCTCGGTCGACGACGTCGAGCACGCGTGGCAGCGGCCCGAAGGCGAGTTCGTTGGAGGCGAGCTTGATCGCCGAATCGATGCCGTGGGTGGACATCGCATCGGCGGCCGAGCGGCCGGGGCGGTACGCCGGCAGACCAGCGACGAGAGGACGAGGTGTGGGCACGCTCAGAGATTGCCGCGTCGCGCCTGATCGCGCTCGATCGCTTCGAACAGCGCCTTGAAGTTCCCCTCACCGAACCCGCGGGCACCGCGCCGCTCGATGATCTCGAAGAACACGGTCGGACGGTCCATGATCGGCTCGGTGAAGATCTGGAGCAGGTGCCCCTCGTGGTCGTGGTCGACGAGGATGTTGAGCCGCTCGACGTCGTCCCACGGGACGCCGTCCACGTTCGCCAACCGCTGCCTCGCCTCGGCGTAGTAGGTGTCCGGAACCGTCATGAACCGGACGCCCCGGGCGCGGAGCGCGCTGACGGTCGCGACGATGTCGTCGGTGGCGAGGGCGAGGTGTTGCACGCCCGCGCCGCGGTACGCCTCGATGTACTCCTGGATCTGGCTCTTCTTCTTGCCGTCAGCCGGCTCGTTGATCGGCATGACGATCTTCGACCCGTCCCAGACGACCGTGGACATGAGCGCCGAGTACTCGGTCGAGATCGCCTCGTCGTCGAAGTGGACGAGTTGGTCGAAGCCCAGCACCTGACCGTAGAAGTCGACCCACTGTTCGAGGCTGCCCTTCGACACGTTGCCGACGACGTGGTCGAGGCCGACGAGACCCACCTCGGGGCCCAGCGGATCGGGCAGCAGGTCTTCGTCGGTGTAGCCCGGGGCGAGCGACGGTCCGGCATAGCGACCGCGCCCCACGAACGTGTGCTGGGTCTCGCCGTAGGTGGCGATGGTGGCGAAGTGCAGCGTGCCGCTCTCGTCCTCCTCGGTCCATGGAGCACGGATCGACCGCGCACCGCGACCGATCGCCGCGTCATGTGCGACCTCGACGTCGTCGACGATCCAGGCGAGGTCGTGCACGCCGTCGCCGTGCTCACGCACGTGCTCGGCGATCGGCGAGTCCGGGTCGAGCGCACCGGTGATGACGAACCGGATCTCGCCCTGTTCGAGGACGTAGCTGACCTTGTCGCGGTGACCGGTCTCGGGCCCGGAATAGCCGGTGCACGTGAACCCGAACGCCGACAACAAGAAGCCGGCGGTGGCTCGGGCGTTGCCGACCCAGAACTCGATGCAGTCCCAGCCGAGGATGCGGGCGGCCGGGGCCGGATCTCCGGCGGCGGGGGTCTCTGGCGTCGTGGTGGCAGTCATCGGTGCGAGTGCTCCTGGAGGTCGAGTCGGTCGGGGGTGTCGGCGTCGTAGGTCTCGAAGAAGTCGCCGAGCTGGTCGACCATCTCGTCGAACGACGGCGCGGCGTAGAGCACCGGTTGGTAGGTCGTGATGTCGTAGGTCGTCGTCCCCATCGCGCCGAGGTCCCAGGGGCGGACCTCGGCGGCACGGAACTCGGTGATCTCGCCGTACGACGACAGGAGACCGGCGCCGTACGTCTTCAGTTCGGCGCCGGCATCTCCGGACTCCCAGACGACGCCGACCTCGAGCGTGAACCAGAAGACCTTCGAGAAGAACTCGAGCGCCTCGTCGGTCTCGGCGCGGCGGCTGGCGCAGCCGGCTGCCCGGTACAGGTCGGCGAAGACGGGCGAGGCCAGCATCTGGGCGTGGCCGATGATCTCGTGGACGATGTCGGGCTCGGGCGTGTAGAAGGGCACCGAGTGGTGGCGGATGTACTGCGTCGAGTTGAAGACGCCGTCGGCGAGGTCGCCGTAGAAGCGGCGGGTCGGCACGAGGCCGGGGACCGGGAACACGTGGAAGCCGGTGAGGTCGTGGACGCGTGCGTCGACCTCGTGGAGCTGAGGGACACGTTCCGTCGGGAGCACCAGCGCCTCGGCACCGGCGAGGTACTCGGCACAGGCATAGGTCTGGTGGCGTACGGCGAGTTCACGAGAGACGGTGGCCCAGACCGCGTCCTCCTCGGCGGAGTACTCGACCTCAGGGATGGCCTCGCCCCGCTCCCAGGTGTCACCGACCGAAGCGATGGTCGCGCGACGACGCAGGTAGTCGGTGTCGTTGACCCCCGGATGATCGTCCGGCAGCACGAGGTCGGCTGCGGTGTCCACGACCCCCATGGTGTATCGGATCGAACGATCTGTAAAGGATCGAGACGTTCATGTACGCGTATCGATCACCGATTGGCGTATCGAATGCGCATTCAGGCCACTTTCTCGGCGGCGATACGGCGTGCCCGCCGGATGCGACGTCGCTCGCGCTCGGACGTGCCGCCCCAGACGCCGAACCGTTCGCCGTTGGCGAGCGCGTACTCGAGGCACTCGTCGCTGACGATGCACTCGGCGCAGATCGCCTGCGCGGGAGCGAGCGACTCGCCCCGGTCGGGGAAGAAGACGTCGGGGTCGACGCCGCGGCAGGACCCGAGGTCCATGAAGGCGGGCGAGGCGAAGATGTCGCCGGGCTCCTCGAACGTGGGAGCCGCGTCGGTGGTGCGGATGGACACTGGTGCGGGCATGGAGACTCCAGATGTGCAATCGGTCTCCGCCCGACGACACCGTCAGGGTACCGACTGAGCGGCGGTCGTCAACAACCACGGATACGTCGTGCTCGGAGCACGATCCTCTTTCTCCGCTCCACGGGGCCGCCGGTACCCTCACGCCCCGTGAGCACCATCCCCGACAAGCCCACGTTGGACGGCCTCGAGGCCAAGTGGCGCGAGCAGTGGACGGCCGACGGCACGTACACCTTCGACCGCTCGAAGACCCGCGACGAGGTGTACTCGATCGACACGCCGCCGCCCACGGTGTCGGGCACACTGCATCCGGGTCACGTGTGCTCGTACACACACACCGACACCGTCGCCCGCTACCAGCGCATGCGCGGCCGCGAGGTCTTCTATCCGATGGGCTGGGACGACAACGGCCTCAACGTCGAGCGTCGAGTCCAGTTGCTCAAGGCCGTCATCTGCGACCCGTCGCTCCCCTACGACCCCGACTTCACGCCGCCGCAGCCCGATGCCAAGGGCAAGCTGCCCAAGGACCCGGTCCGGATCTCGCGGCCCAACTTCGTCGAACTGTGCGAAGAGGTCGTCGTCGAGATGGAACAGGAGTACTTCGAGCTGTGGTCGACAGTCGGACTGTCGGTCGACTGGGACCAGACGTACACGACCATCGGACCGGTCGCGTCGCGGATCTCCCAGAAAGGGTTCCTCCGGCTGCTCGAGGACGGCACGGCGTACCGCTCGGGCGCACCCACGCTGTGGGACGTCGACATGAAGACCGCGGTCGCCCAAGCCGAGCTCGAGGACCGGGAGCTCCCCGGCGCCTATCACAAGCTGGCCTTCGCCTCGGTGGAGACCGGCGAGCCGGTCTGGATCGACACGACCCGACCCGAGCTGTTGCCGGCGTGCGTCGCCCTGGTCGCCCATCCCGACGATGAACGGTTCCAGCCGCTGTTCGGGACGACGGTCGTCACGCCCCTCTTCGGCGTCGAGGTCCCTGTCGTCGCCCACGAGCTGGCCCAACCCGACAAGGGCACGGGCATCGCCATGATCTGCACGTTCGGCGACACGACCGACGTCATCTGGTGGCGTGAGCTCGGCCTGCCGATCCGACCGGTCGTCCGCCACGACGGCCGCCTCGAGCGCGACATCGAGTGGACGTCCGATGACCCCGTGTGGCGGTCGGCCGATCCGGCCGAGGCCAACGCCAACTATGCCGAGCTCGGTGGCAAGACGATCTTCACCGCCCAGAAGAACATCGTCGAGCTGTTGCGCGACAAGGGCGTCATGGACGGCGACCCGCGGCCGATCACGCACCCGGTGAAGTTCTGGGAGAACGGCAAGAAGCCGCTCGAGATCGTCACCTCGAACCAGTGGTTCATCCGCTATCCGCCGGCGGCCGAGATCATCGAACGCGCCAAGGGGCTCGAGTTCCACCCCGAGTACATGCGGGTGCGGTTCGAGGACTGGGCCAACGGACTCCAAGGTGACTGGAACATCACCCGGCAGCGTTTCTTCGGCGTCCCGTTCCCGATCTGGTACCCGATCGACGACCAGGGCGACATCGACTTCCTCGCGCCGATCGCGGCCACCGAGGACATGCTCCCGGTCGACCCCACCACCGTCGCCGCTCCGGGTTTCGACGAGTCGCAGCGCAACCAGCCCGGTGGGTTCGCCGCCGACCCCGACGTCATGGACACGTGGAACACGTCGTCGATGTCGCCCCAGATCGCGTCGAAGTGGGAGGAAGACCCCGACCTCTTCGCGCGGGTGTACCCGATGGACCTGCGCCCGCAGGCCCACGACATCATCCGTACCTGGCTCTTCTCCACGGTCGTCAAAGCCCACGAACTCTTCGACGACCTGCCGTTCCGCCACGCCACCATCTCGGGCTTCGTCGTCGACCCCGACCGCAAGAAGTTGTCGAAGTCCAAGGGCAACGCCAAGGACGGGCCGTTCGAACTGCTCGAGGAGTTCGGTGCCGACGCCCTGCGCTACTGGGCCTGCGGTGGTGGGCCCGGACGCGACGTCGCACTCGACAAGGGGCAGATGAAGATCGGTCGGCGCCTGGCGATCAAGTTGTTGAACGCGTCGAAGTTCGCGCTCGGCATCGGCGATCCCTCCGACGGCGCCGCCGTGACCGAGCCGCTCGACAAGGCGATGCTGTTGTCGCTCGCCGACCTCGTCGACGAGTGCACGAGGGTCTTCGACGACTACGACTACGCCCGAGCCCTCGAGCGGGCCGAGACGTTCTTCTGGAACTTCACCGACGACTACCTCGAGCTCGTCAAGGGCCGGGCGTACGGCTCGCACGACGGCGGCGAAGATGCCGCGGCCGACTCCGCGAAGGTCGCACTCCACACCGCGCTCGAGACTCTGCTCAAGCTCTTCGCACCGTTCCTCCCCTACGCGACCGAAGAGGTCTGGTCGTGGTGGCGGGATGGCTCGATCCATCGCTCGCCATGGCCCGATTCCTCGACCCTGCGCAACGCCGCCGGCGGCGCCGACGATGCCGCCCCGCTGACGCTCTCCGTCGCCGGCGAGGTCCTGACGCTCCTGCGCAAGTCGAAGTCGGACGCCAAGGTCTCGATGCGCACCGAGATCACGTCGGCCACCATCACCGACACGCCCGAGCGCCTGGCGGCGTTCCGTCGTGCCGAGCACGACGTACTCGACGCCGGCAAGGTGCTCTCGGTGACCACGGCCGAGGGTTCCGAGCTCTCGGTCGACGCCACCCTCGCCCCCACCGACTGACCCCACCCCTCCGCTCTGGGTCCGAGCCCACCCTCCCCCGGATCGAGTTCTGGTCGCGCGATCGGGAGGTCAGCCGTCCTCATCGCGCGACCAGACCCATCCCGATTCGGTTCTGGTCGCGCGATCGGGAGTCG
>JAPKDO010000431.1 GCA_028822535.1 Acidimicrobiales bacterium | reverse complement strand
TCGATGCGGTCCGGGTCCCACCGTCGGCTTGGAGCACGTCGCAGTCGACGATCACCTGACGCTCGCCGAGCAGCTTCATGTCGCACACCGACCGGAGCGACCGGGCGATGAGCCGCTGGATCTCTTGGGTCCGGCCGCTCTGCTTGCCCTTGGCGGCCTCACGGTTGATGCGCTCAGGGCTGGAGCCGGGGAGCATCGAGTACTCGGCGGTGACCCAGCCGGTGCCGCGTCCACGCATCCAGCGGGGCACGTCCTCGTCGATCGAGGCGGTGCACAGCACCCGGGTCTCGCCGAAGCTGATCATGCACGAGCCGGCCGACATCACCGTCGGGTCGCGCTCGATGGTCAGGGGCCGCATGGCCTCGGGGGTGCGTCCGTCGGGTCTCATCGCTGGGTCCTCGTGTCTGGGGTCGTCATGTCGTGTACGTGCGGTCGATCTCGGCGACGGCGATGGGGCCGTCGAAGGCGGTGGCCGCCTCGGCGCTCCGTGCCTCGGGATCGGAGCCCGGGGCCAGGTGCGTGAGAACCAACGTTGCCACGCCGGCCTGCTGCGCCTGCGAACCGGCCTGCGATCCCGTCAGGTGCTGGATGCCGGGCGTCGGGTCGTCGAGCGTGGCCTCGACCAGTGCGATGTCGATGCCTGAGCCGAGCGACGACAGCGACCAGTCGTTGCCGGTGTCGGCGGTGTAGGCGATGGCGTGGCCGTCGTGGTCGGCACGGACCGCCAGCGTCTCGACCGGATGATCGGTGCGGGAGAACGACACGTCGATGTCGCCGATCGTGACCCGAGCGGTCTCGTCCACGACCCTGCTCGCGAAGGTCGGCTCGGGCGGGCGGCCGCTCACCGCGCCGAACAACTCAGCCGTGGCGGCGGTCCACACCAACGGGATACCGGCGTTCGGGCGGCCGACGCCGTAGCGGAGTGCGTTCACCGCGACGGGCAGTTCCAACCAGTGGTCGGGATGCGAGTGCGAACACACGATGCCGTGGAGGTCGGCGAGATCGATGTGTCGCTGCAGGTTGGCGAACGTGCCCGCCCCGCAGTCGATCCACAGGTTGGTCGACGGGCTCTGCACGAGATAGCCGCTGCACGCGCCTCCGGGTCCGGCGTAGGTGCCCGAACAGCCGAGGATCGTGACCGACAACGTCATGCCGGCCACCGTACGGCCGAGGCGGAGTCGAGCTCCGGTCCGAGCAGCCGGCCGCCGAGCTCACGGAACACGTCGACGTCGCCGGAGCTGAACCAGGTACGCGTGCCCTCCCCCGTCGTCGGGTTCCGTGCCAGTGCGGTTCCGTCCAGCATGGCCCGGACCTCGAAGGCCGTCTCGTCCGCCGACGACACCAGCACCACATCGCGGCCCATCACGTCGGCGATCGTGCGGGCGAGGAACGGGTAGTGGGTGCAGCCGAGCAGCAGGGCGTCGACCCCGGCGGCCCGCACGGGCTCGAGCAGGCGCTCGGCGAGGACGTGGACCTGGTCGGACCGGGTCTCGCCGCGTTCGACGAACTCGACGAACCCCGGACAGGCCGCACACGTCAGCTCGACGTCGGGGGCGACGTCGGCCATGGCGCGCTGGTAGGCGCCGGAGCCGATCGTCCCGACGGTCCCGATCACCCCGACCCGCTTCGACGCGGTCGCTCGCACGACCGACCGCACGCCGGGTTCGACCACGCCGACGACCGGTATCGGCAACCCGTCCTGCAACTCGGTGAGCGCCGCCGCCGCCGCCGTGTTGCAGGCGACGATGAGCATCTTGACGTCGTGGTGTTCGTACAACCAGCGGCTGATCTCGTGCGCGAAGTCGCGCACCTCGGTCAGCGAGCGCGGTCCGTAGGGGTAGCGACCCGTGTCCCCGAGGTACACGAGATTCTCGGCGGGAAGCAGGTCGATGAGCGCGCGGGCGACGGTGAGTCCGCCGAAACCCGAGTCGAACATCCCGATGGGACGGTCGTCCACGGGGTGTCAGCCGTCTTCGGACTCGTGGGGCAAGGTGACGACCCGCTGCGGGAACGGGATCTCGATGCCGTGGGCGTCGAACGCCGACTTGATCGCCATGGCCACGTCGGAACGGGCCCGGAACATCGAGAGGACGTCGGACTCGTGCCAGTAGCGGACGTCGAAGTCGATGCTCGAGTCGTTGAACGTCGTGATCCACGCCTGCGGCGCGGGGGTGTCGAGCACGCCCGTCACGGTCTGGGTCGCCTCGAGGATCACCGACTGAGCGAGCGCGAGGTCGGTGCCATAGGCCACGCCGACAGGCAAGACCGTCCGGCGGACCGGGCGGTCGGTGTGGTTGACCATTACGTCGTTGTTGACCATGGCCGACGGGAGCACGACCTTCTCGCCGTCGAAGTTGCGGATGACGACGGTGCGGAAGTTGATCTCCTCGACCGTGCCGCTCTGGTCGTGGCTCGTGATCTGGTCACCGACCTTGATGGGTCGTCGGGTCTTGAGGACGACGGACGCGAAGACGTTCTCGAGGATCGCCGTGAGTGCGAACGCGATGGCGAT
>JAPKDO010000089.1 GCA_028822535.1 Acidimicrobiales bacterium | reverse complement strand
GGGGAACGGAAGCCGTACGGCGTCGCCGCGACACGCTGCCCCGTCCTCGGCGCGGGCGATCTCGCCTTCGACGGCCATGGCGCCGCACAACTCGGCGACCTGACGGAGTTCGTCGAAGTCGTAGTCGAACGCGACGACACGTGCGCCGTTGCGCAGTGACTGGAAGACATGCCGCCCGGCGCCGCACCCGAGGTCGAGCACCAGCTCGCCGGATTCGAGCCCGAGTCGTTCGTAGTCGACGGTCAACATCAGTGCGTGCTCCCTGCGCCGCCGGGGACGGTGACCCCGCTGGCGGCATCGCTGGCGTCGATCTGGCCGAGGCGGACCCGGTACTGCTGCACCGTCCGCTCCGCCGTGTGGCGCCAGCTCCAGTTGTCCTTCACCCGCTCGCGGCCGGCGAGACCGATCGCTGCGGAACCCTCGGGGTCGTCGAGCGCGCCACGAAGGCGGGCGGCGAGGGCATCGCTGTCGCCGGGAGGAACGAGCATTGCGGTCTCGTTGTCGGCGCCGACCACCTCGGGGATGGCTCCACCGGTCGTGGCGACGAGCGGACAACCACACGCCATGGCCTCGATCGCCGGCAGCGAGAATCCCTCGTACAGGGACGGCACGACCGCGAGCTGTGCCTCGGAGTAGAGCTCGATGATCCGCCGTTCGGGGACGCCCGTGACGAACTCGACGTGATCGCGCAGGCCGAGCGCTTCGATCGCCTTGCTGGAGGCCCCGCCCGGCTTCTCCTTGCCGATGACGACCAGATGCAGGTCGTCGCGCTCGGTGCGGAGCTTCGCCATGGCCTCGAGCAGGTACTTGAGGCCCTTCATGGTCACATCGGCGCTGGCGGTGGTCACCAGCCGGCCCGGGATGCGCTCGATCTCCGCGAGTGGTTCGAACACGTCGGGGTCGACGCCGACGGGCACGATCGCCATGTTGTCGGGATCGACCTCGTGGTCGGCGACGATGTCCTTGAAGGAGTTCGACGACACGGTGACGACGCGCTGGAGGCGCTTGGCGACCCGTGTCTGCATCTTCGTGAAGCCGTACCAGCGCCCGAGGCTCCAACGCTTGTACCAGTTCGGGGCGTGGCTCATCTCGAGCCGTCGATCGACGGTGATCGGGTGATGCACGGTGGCGAGGACGGGCAGGCCCATCCGCTCGATCAACAAGAGCCCGTAGCCCAGCGTCTGGTTGTCGTGCACGATGTCGAAGTCGCCCGTGCGGCCTCGCAGATGGTCCCAGGCCCGCATCGAGAACGCGAGGGGCTCGGGGAACTGCCCGGCCGAGAACGTCATCAGCTCGACGAAGTCCTTCCAGTCGTCGATCTCCCACCACCCGGGCATGCGCGCCGGGAACTGGTCGTTGTAGATGTCGAGGCTGGGCAACTCGACGAGCGGCACGCCGTCGGGCAGTTCGGGATAGGGCTGGCCGCCGAGCACCTCGACCGAGTGTCCGAGGTCGACGAGCGCCTTGGCGAGCTGGCGGACGTAGACGCCCTGGCCGCCGACATGGGGCTTGCCTCGGTACGCCAGGAGGGCGATGCGCAGCGGCGCGAAGCCGTCCGCGCCGGTGGATGCCGGGGTCTGCATAGCGGACAATCGTCGCCGCTGGTTGACCGAACGGTCAAGCGGAGCGAGTCGGTCCCGATCGGTCAGGCGGGATGCAGCGAGACGATACGCCCCACGTCGGGCGGGACGCGGCCGTCGGCGACGTCGTGCCAGGTGCGTTCGGCGGCCTCGGCGCCGTTGCTGCGTTCGACACGCAGCCAGTCCCGGCTGCCCTCCACGAATGCCTCGAGCGCCGCTGCCGTGCGTTCCTGGTATCCCGTCGCACCCCACGCCGCGATGCGGCGGGGGATCTCCGACGGGGCGAAGAACATCTGGGGCGCCGGGCCGTGTTCGATGTCGGCCGGAGGGGCGTCGTGATGACTCATTCCCACGGCCATCGAGTACTTGACGTGATCGCCGAGGCGGGCGTGGACGTCGGCGAGGACGGACCGGTTGCCCGCCATGTCGATGACGACCGCATCCGCCGCAGCGTCGATGGCGTCGAGGTCGTCGTAGGCGATGACGTCGTCGTACGAACCGACAGAGCGGACGAAGTCGGTGTTCGGCGTCGACGTGACACCGACGACGCGGACGGTTCCTCGAGTCTTCGCGTTCTGTGCGAACCCTATCGCGGTCTTGCTCGATGCCGACAACACGATCACCGACTCGGCGCCGTGGTAGGAGGCGTCGGCGAAGAACTCCTCGGCGAGGAACCCGGTCAGGAAGAGGCCGCGCAGCAAGGCGTGTCGGTCCTCGGCATCGGGATCCGGGTCGTCGGGGTCCGGGCCTGGGTGGTCCGGGCCTGGGTGGTCCGGGTCGGAGCGGGTGTCGGTCCACGCTCGGTACACGGCGGCGTGCGATCGGCGGTGCGGGCCGTCGTCGCGCAGCCCGCCGGTCGTCGGCGAGACCTGTGCGGTCACGAATCGTGACATGGGGAACCAGCCGAAGTAGCGGCCGCCGACCTCGACCTCCGGGTGGGCCGATTCGACGATCCGAGCCCAGCCCATGGCGGGGACCCGACCCCATGGGAGCTCACTCGGGTAGAAGTCCCAGTAGCCGAGCATGTCGCCGGCGACGGCGTACGTGATCGTGTTCGCAGTGAGCGCGAACCGTTCGACCTCGGCGCGTACCTCGCCCGGGGCGAGCGGCGCGAGCGGCACGTCGACGAGACGGGTCGTGCCCACGTCCGTGCGGTCGACCTCGAGGATGCTGTCGATTCCCGGTGCGCTCATGTCCGCAGTGTGGTCGACGCGGCATCTACGTTGCTCCGCGTGCGAGCAGTGGTGCAGCGAGTGACGTCAGCGTCGGTGCAGGTCGATGACGAAGTCGTCGGCGAGATCGGGCATGGACTGGCGGTGCTGTTGGGGGTGACCCACGACGACGACGCAGCGGCCGCCGCGAAGATGGCCGGCAAGCTCGCAAAGCTCCGGTTGCTCGATGACGCCGACGGCGTGATGAACGAGTCGGCGCTCGACCAACGCGCCCAGGTGCTGGTCGTCAGCCAGTTCACCCTCTACGGCGACACCCGGAAGGGGAACCGCCCCTCCTGGCTCGCCGCCGCTCGGCCGGACCACGCCGAACCGCTCGTCGAGCGTGTGGTGGACGAACTCCGAAGCACCGGTCTCGTCGTCGAGACCGGCCGGTTCCGCACCGACATGACCGTGTCGCTCGTCAACAACGGCCCGGCGACGGTCATCGTCGACGTCTGAGCCGCCGTTCGACGAACCAGCCGGCGGCGAGGCTGACCACCGCCATCGCGATCGCCAGGTAGTCGCCGACCCGCACGTAGACGGTCTTACCGGTCCGGAGTTCGACGCGGTCGTAGAGCACCTTCTGTTCCGACACCGCAGTGCGCTGGAGTACGTCGCCGTCGGGCGTGACCACCGCGCTGAAGCCGGTCGGCGCGATCTGGGTCACCCACCGGCCGTTCTCGATCGCCCGCATCCGTGAGTTGGCGACCTGCTGGGTCTGGACCTGGGTCCCGGTGAACGACGCGCCGTTGGTCGGGTTGATCAACAGTTGGCCGCCGTGGTTGGTGGCGTCGCGTGCTCGCTCGCCGAAGAAGATCTCCCACGAGATCGAGATGCCGAGCCGTCCGACAGGCGTGTCGACGACGGCCGGGGTCCGTCCGATCTCGGCGTCGCGCTCGGGGAGGGCGTCTCCGGCGATGGACTCCAGGAGGCCGCGGAACGGGACCCATTCGCCGAAGGGCACCCGCTCGACCTTCTCGTAGCGGTCGATCTCGTCGCCGTCCGGGGCGTACACGACCGACCAGTTGTGAAACGCGTCGTCGCCCTCGTCCTCGATGACGCCGGCGATGAACGTGGTGCCGTTCTCACGGGCGAGGGCTTGCAACGCCGTCTCGTCATCGCTGCCCACGAGCGTCACGACGTCGACGACGTCCTCGGGCCACAGGATCAGGTCGAGGTCGTCTCGCAACCCCTGCGATGCGGCGAGATGGCGTTCGAGGACGATGCCCTTCTCGGTGGTCGCTGCCCGCGTGCCCTGCGGCCCTCCGCCCTGGACGAGGGCGACGTCGAGGAAGTCGCCGGTGGGGCTTCCGGACGGGGCGGCCACGGCGGCGAGGAGCACCACGAATGCGAAGGCGCCGAGGCCCCAGGCGGTCGACCAGCATCGTTTCCACGCCGCGGCGAGCGCCGACCCCACGACGACCGTCATCCCGACCACGAACAACGCCCCACCCAGGCGCAGCATCGGAGCGAGGACGCCGTCGACCTGGCCGATCGCGAGATTCGACAGCGGGACACCCCCGAAGGGCCAGCGGAACCGCAACCATTCCGCCAAGATGATCCCGCCGGGGTAGGCGAGGAACCGTCCCGGCCCCTTGGGGGCGAGCAGCGTGCCGGTTGCGAGAAACCCGGCGTAGGCGAGCGACGCGATGACGTAGCCCGGGGCCGTCAGGTCCTTCATCCAGAACAGGCTCGGAAGCAACAACGCGGCCCAGGCGAACCACGCTCGGCCCAGGCGAACGACGCCGTGCGCGCCGTCGAGGACGTGGTCGAGGAGAGCGATGCCGACGAACGCGAGCGGCCAGAAACCCCAGGGTGGGGTGGCGGCAGCGAGGCACAGGCCGGCGAGGACGGCGAGCAGGGACTGCGGGGGTCGGCGCATGGCGGCGGCGAGTCTGTCACCACCCCACTCGGGGCACGCAGCAGGCCCGAGGGTCGATCAGCGGGCCGTGGTGAGGCCGTGACCGGTGAGCGTGTGGGAGACCGTGACCTGCCGGACGCTCTTGATCTCGAAATGGCCCACGATGCGTTGGCGGGCCGATCCGCGGGGGTGGCACGCGAACAGCGTCGCTGTCCGTTCGTGTTTCTGTTCGATGATGTGGATGTCGGTCGGGTGCACGATCTCGATCCGGTCGAGCACGTAGACCGTCCGCTCGCCGTCGACCGTGAAGATCAGTTCGTCGCCGCGTTCCAACTCGTTCAGCGCCCAGAAGGGCTTGGTGTAGGTGGTGCGGTGGCCCGCCACGACCACGTTGCCGGGTTCGCCGGGCATCGCCGTGCCGGGCCAGTGGCTCGGGCCGCGGTTGATGGCGGTCAGGGTGACGCCCTCCTGGAGCGGTTGCGACAGCCCGATCGCCGGGATCTCGAGCGTGCCGTGCACCTGGACGGGGGTGGGTGCATAGGGGTCGGACGGCGATGGTTCGGGCTGCGGCAACTCGATCGATGGATCGACCGACGTCGGTTGTTGGATGTCGAAGACGATGTTGGCCAACGGGTCGAGGTCGGTCTCGACGACCTCGGCGGTCGACGCGAGCGCGACGGCCGCCGTCGCGACCTCGGCTTCGTCGCCGACGTACCCGCTCGCGAGTGCGACGACGTTGGCCGTGAGGACGGCGACGATCGCCACAGCGAGGGCGCGCCGACGTGATGTCGCCCGTTTCTCCCGTTCTCGGACGAATGCCCGCATGCAGGTCTTGTACCACGCTTCGGCGCCGATGTCCTGCACGCCGTCGGTGAGATCACCCACGGCCGAGCAGAGATCGTGCCGCCGACCGTCCTTGACGGATGCACGCCGGGACGCCGATCCCGCCCAGCGAGGCGCCGGCGAGCGCCACGGGCCCGGCATCGGTGGCGGCCCGATGGACGTCGGCCACACGCTCGAGATGACCTGGCCGGTACTGGGGGAACGATCGCGACCAACGGACCACGCGAGTACCGACGGGCCGGACCGCGGTCTGCATCGTCGTCTCGATGCCATCGAGCGCGGTTGCCACCAGCGAGTCGTCGTCGAGTGAACACCAGTCGACGGGATCCTGGTCGTGCCCGATCGACACCCGGAACACGACGTGGTCACCGTCGTCCCAGTGCGCCCACTTCGACGAACCCCACGAGCACGCAGTGATCGGGACACCCGCCGTACGCGCCACGACGAA
The DNA here is from genome assembly GCA_028822535.1 of Acidimicrobiales bacterium. Classification (GTDB taxonomy): domain Bacteria; phylum Actinomycetota; class Acidimicrobiia; order Acidimicrobiales; family Salinilacustritrichaceae; genus Salinilacustrithrix. The sequence continues at coordinate 7,236 of JAPKDO010000089.1, read as the reverse complement.
GCCGCTGCCGTCGAGAGGGTGGTCGACGTGTACCGCATCGGCCACGAGCGTGACCATGGCGACCGACGCGAACTCGGTCGAGCGGAGGATCGTCGTAGCGTCCGGAACGGACTCGGCGAGCAGTGTGGCCGCGACGTCGGCGGGCGTCGCCACGACCACCCCGTCGAAGTGCTCGTCCCCGAGGGTCACGCCGGACGCGTCCAGGGTCATCGCCGGCGCGGGCGTTGCCAGACGCACTTCGGCTCGGAGTCGTCCCGTCAGCCGTTCGGGCAGCGAGGCCATCCCGGCCGTCGGTGTCGCGAACACCGGAGCACCCGTGGCCACCGCCCGCCCACGGACCTCGGCGGCGGCCCGTATGAGCGATCCTCCCGCTCGGGCGCAGGCCCAGATCTGGGGGGCGACCGCGGCGGCGGAGAGCAGATCGGCTTCGCCGGCGTTGATGCCGCCGAGCAGCGGTTCGACGAGGTGGTCGCAGACCTCGTCGCCGAGGCGGTCGCGGACCAGCGCGCCCACGCTGATGTCGGTCGTCGGCGGCGCAGCGCTGCCGACGAGATCGAGGCGCGCTCGTTCCACGCCCGCGGGCGACAGCAGGCCCGTCGTTGCGGCATCGTCGAGATCGGTGGGCACGCCGAGGAGGTGGGCTGCTGGGAGCGGGCGGAGCTCGCCGTGTGCGTAGACGGAGGCCCGACCGGTCGCCGGGTGCTCGAGTTCGTCGATACCGAGTTCCTCGCACAGGTCCAACGCGTCGGGGACGCGGGCCAGGAAGGCGTCGGCCCCTTCGTCGAGCGGGAACCCCAGCGCGGGCACATCGGATCGTTGCAGCTTTCCGCCGACGCGGCCCGACGCTTCGAAGACCGTGACGTCGACCCCGCCTCGTTCCAGCTCCCAGGCTGCCGACAGCCCGGCGATGCCGGCGCCGACGACGGCGACGCGAGCGGTCATCCGCCTGCGGTGCGCTCGTGGACGTGATCGACGACCTGACGCAGGATGCCCGGATCCGAACCCGGGAGCACGCCGTGGCCGAGGTTGAACACGTGACCGGGCCGTCCCCCGTTTCGTGCGAGTACGTCGTCGACGGCACGCTCGGTGGCATCCCAGCCGGCGAAGACGATGGCGGGGTCGAGGTTGCCCTGTACGGCCTTGTCGGGCACGCGGGTCCGGGCGTCGTCGAGCGGGACCCGCCAGTCGACGCCGACGACATCCGCGCCGGCGGCGCTCATCAGCGGGAGCAGTTCGCCGGTGTTCACGCCGAAGTGGATGCGGGGCACGCCGAGGTCGGCCACACCGTCGAGGACCTTGCGCGTGTGGGGGAGCACGAACTGCTCGTAGGTGGCGGGAGCGAGCGCTCCGGCCCACGAGTCGAACAACTGCACAGCGCTGGCGCCGGCCTGCACTTGGTCGCGCAGGCTCGCGAGGGCGATGTCGGCGAGTCGGTCGAGCAGTCGGTGGAACAGCTCCGGCTCGGCCCACATCATCCGCTTCGTGTTCTCGTACGTGCGGCTCGGCCTGCCTTCGATCAGATAGCTGGCGACGGTGAACGGCGCGCCGGCGAAGCCGATGAGCGGTGTCCCGCCGAGCTCTCGGACCAGGAGGTCCACCGTCTGCGCGATGTACGGGGCGTGCTCGGCCGGCTCGAACTGTGGGAGGCGGTCGAGGTCCGCCTCACTCCGGAAGGGTTCCTCGGCGACCGGTCCGACGCCCGACACGATCTCGATTCCGAACCCGATCGCTCGGGCGGGCACGACGATGTCGCTGTAGAAGATGGCAGCGTCCACGCCGTAGCGGTGCACCGGCTGCATCGTCAGTTCGGCGGCGAGTTCGGGCACCTCGACCGCGTCCAGGATCGAGATGTCGCCCTTGCGTTCGTTGTACTCGGGCAACGATCGTCCTGCCTGGCGCATGAACCACACCGGCACGTGGCTCGTGGGTTCGCCCCGGCAGGTGGCGAGGAAGGGATGGTCGGGCGACACGCTCATGGAGACGTCGACGCTATCGGCCGGTCTCCTCGCCGGTCTCTTCGCCCGCCTCGGCCAGCGCATCGCGTAGCGCCATCCGGAGCCGTCGGGCGATCGTCGGGGAGAGGTGGGCGATGATCCCGGTACCGGCGTTGCCGACCTCCTCGACCGTGAGCACGACGCGCGCCTGCGCGTCGTCGTAGTCGTCCGAGATCGCGACGCCCCACGAGATGCGCTGGATGTCGAGTTCGTCGGCATCGGGTGGGAGGTCGTCCTCGGAGAACGGATAGTCGTCGATCGAGCGTCGCACCCGGCCAGCCTGTCGCGTAGCGTCGAACGATGCCCGCGAGCCCCCGACCACCCCAGCCGGAACGACGTCCCGTCACACGCGAGCGTCACGGCCGTACCGCCGTCGACGACTACGCATGGTTGTGCGACGTGACCCGTACCGACGCAGCCGTCATCGCCCATCTCGAGGCCGAGAACCGCTATGTCGACGAGGTGCTCGGTCACACCAGCGGACTGCAGGAGACCCTCTTCGAGGAGATCAAGGGACGTGTGCAGGAGACGGACCTCTCGGTGCCCAGCCACCAGCATGGTCACTGGTACTTCGCCCGGACCACCGAGGGGCAGCAGTATCCGCAGTACTGCCGGATCGCTGCCGGCCCCGGGGTCGCCGACCCGCCCGACCCCGACGACGCCTCGGTCCGTGCGTCGGAACAGGTGATGCTCGACGCCAACGTCGAAGCGACCGGCTCCGAGTACTTCGCGCTGGGCGTGCTCGACCTCTGCGACGCCACGCAGGTCCTCGCATGGGCGGCCGACCGAAACGGTTCCGAGCAGTACCGGCTCCGGTTCCGCGACCTCACGACGGGCGACGATCTCGACGACCTCGTCGAGGGCGTCTACTACGGCTCGGCGTGGTCGTCCGACGGTCGGCACTTCTTCTACACCCGGCCCGACGACGCCATGCGTCCCCACGAGGTGTGGCGCCACACGCTGGGCACGCCGGCCGCCGACGACGTCCTCGTCCACCGCGAGGACGACGAACGGTTCTTCTGCGACGTGAGCAACACGAAGGACCGGACCTTCGTCGTGGTCGAGATGGGGTCGAAGATCACGAGCGAGGTCCGGGTCTGCCCGGCCGATGACGTCGACGCCGGGTTCACGGTCCTGGTGCCGCGCCGACAGGGCGTCGAAGCCTCGATCGAACATGCCGCCGGCGCCTTCTTCGTGCTCACCAACGACGACGCGCTGGACTTCCGGGTCGCGACCGTCGCCGACGAGGCGATCGGCACCGATCCGTCGGCCTGGATCGACGCCGTTCCGCACACCCCGGGCGTCCGCATCGAGGACGTCGACGTACTGCGCGATCACCTGCTGGTCTCGGAACGCACCGAGGCCACGACACGACTGCGCATCCGTCGTCTGTCGACCGGCGAGGAGTTCCTCGTCGCACAGGACGAGGAGGTGTCGACGGTCGGGGCCGGCGCCAACGACGACATGGACTGGCCCCAGATCCGGTTCACCTACACGTCGCTGGTGACACCGGCAACGGTGATCGACCTCGATCTCTCGACCGGCGAACGCCACGTCCGCAAGGTGCAGCCCGTGCTCGGCGGGTACGACCCGGCCGACTACGTGTCCCGGCGCCTGTGGGCGACGGCGAACGACGGGGTGCGGGTGCCGATCAGCCTCGTGCACCGGCGCGATCGGACCGGAGACGGGCCGGTGCTGCTCTATGGCTACGGCTCCTACGAGATCTCGATCGATCCGGGGTTCTCGTCGGCCCGGCTGTCGCTCCTCGACCGCGGATGGGCGTTCGCCATCGCGCACGTCCGTGGCGGTGGCGAGATGGGCCGGCAGTGGTACGAGGACGGCAAGTTCGCGGCCAAGACCAACACATTCGACGATCTGATCGCCGCCGGCCACGCACTGATCGACGACGGCGTCGCCGCGCCGGAGGCCATCGCCATCCGAGGCGGGTCGGCCGGGGGTCTCCTCGTCGGCGCTGCCCTGAACCGCGCGCCCGACCTGTGGGCCGCCGTGGTCGGCGAGGTGCCGTTCGTCGATGCGCTCAACACGATTCTCGACCCGTCGCTCCCGCTCACCGTCATCGAGTGGGAGGAGTGGGGCAACCCGGTCGAGTCGCCGGAGATCTTCGACGTGATGGCGGGGTACACGCCGTACGAGAACATCCCGGCCGTGGCGCTCCCGCCCGTGCTGGCGACCGGCGGGCTCCACGATCCGAGGGTCGGCTTCTGGGAACCCGCCAAGTGGGTTGCCCGGCTGCGCGACGAGACGGAGGGGGTGGACGGGGCCGGCCCGTTCCTCTGCAAGACCGAGATGGGCGCGGGGCACGGCGGCCCGTCCGGCCGCTATGACGCGTGGAAGGACGAGGCGCTGGTGTTCGCGTTCCTGCTCGACCACGTGCCCGGCGCAGAGGGCGAGCGGTAGGCTGTTCGATCCCTCGATTTGCCGATTCCCCCGTTCTGTTCCTCCGCCGGAAGGTGACCCGTCGTTGACGTCCCATCCCGAACTCGCTTCGGAGCAGGCCTACGTCGATCACGCGCACGACAGCCTCGATGCGGCCCGGGAACGCGCCCGTTCGCTCCGCTCGATGGTCGAGGTGGGCAAGGGCGGTACCGAACAAGCCCGCTGGGAGCGGGAGATGATCGAAGGGAGCATCGCCAATCGACTCACGCAGTTGAACCTGGGCGATCACTCGCTGGTGTTCGGTCGCATCGACACCGATGCCGACCACGGCAGCGACACGTACTACATCGGCAGGATGAGCGTCGCCGACGACGACCAGGAGCCGGTCGTGGTGGACTGGCGCGCACCGGTGGCCGAGGCGTTCTACCGGGCGACCGGTCCCCAGCCGATGGGGTTGTCGCGCCGTCGCCACTTCACGTCCCGAGGTCGCACACTGCTCAACCTCGAGGACGAACTCTTCGGCGACGCGGTGCACGGCGCCGACGGCGGCATCGCGCTGGTCGACGACGACCGCATCCAAGGCCACGGCGCCTTGATCAACGCCCTCGAGACCAACCGGGCGGGCAAGCTCGGCGACATCGTCGGTACCATCCAAGGCGAACAGGACGAGATCATCCGATCCGGCCTGCCCGGCCTGCTCGTCGTGCAGGGTGGACCCGGTACGGGGAAGACGGTCGTTGCGCTCCATCGCGCCGCCTACCTGCTCTACACCCACCGCTTCCCGCTCGACGGACAAGGCGTGTTGGTCATCGGTCCCAACCGACTGTTCCTCGGCTACATCGACCAGGTGCTGCCGTCGCTCGGCGAGGCCGGGGTCGAGCTCGCCGTGCTCGACGACCTGGTCGATCGTGAGCTCATCCGCGGCACCGATCGCGCGCCGGTCGCACGGGTCAAAGGCGACGACCGGATGGCCGACGTGATCCGAAAGGCGGTGGCCGACCGTCAGCGCAAGCTCCGCCAGGACGTCCGGATCGGCATGGGCGCGCAGACCCTCGTCCTCCGCGTGAGCGAGAGCGATCGGATCGTGCGCGACGCGCATCGTCGGTATCGCCATCACAACGCCGCCCGGAAGTTCGTCGAACGTGAGGTGTTCGAGTCGTTGGCCGACTCGGCCCGCAACCCCGTCTCCGCCGACGACGTACGCGACCAGTTGCGACGGTCGCCCGCGATCGTCGAGGCGCTCGAGTGGATGTGGCCGCTGCTGACCCCGGCCCAGCTGCTCCACGACCTGTTCGGTTCCCGGGCGCTCATCGAACTCGCCGGGCGCAAGTGGCTCTCGGCCGACGAGCTCGACTTGCTGTACCGACCGCGTCAGCCCCTGGGCGAGACGCTCGAGTTCACACGCAGCGATGTGCCGCTGCTCGACGAGGCGAGCGAACGGCTCGGGCCGAAGAAGAAGCGAAAGGGTGTGGACGACAGCATCCGCACCTACGGTCACATCGTGGTGGACGAGGTGCAGGACCTCTCACCGATGCAGCTGCGCATGATCTCGCGACGTTCTCTCAACGGCTCGCTCACGATCGTCGGCGACATCGCCCAGGCGACGGGCGCGTGGGCGCACGAGACGTGGGACGAGATCATCAGCCACCTGCCGACCCGTCGTGGCGTCCGTCGGTCCGAGTTGACCGTCGGGTACCGGATCCCCGCACGGAACATGGAGTTGGCCGCCCGCGTCCTTCGTGTCGCTGCGCCGCAGCTGACGCCGCCGCGCTCGGTGCGCGAAGGCGGCGACGACCCCACCATCAGGCGGTCCGATCTCGGTGGACTCGCCCGACTGGTGGCAGACGTCGCTCGGTCCGAACGCGACTTCATCGAACCCGGTTCGCTGGCGGTCATCGTGCCGGCCACCATGCTCGACGACGTGTCGGCGGCGCTCGATGCCGCCGGCGTCGCTCACGGGAAGGCGACGCGTCAGGGCCTCAACGAACCGGTGACCGTCGTGCCGGTGAGCATGGTGAAGGGGCTCGAGCTGGACTCGTCCGTCGTGGTCGAGCCGGCGGCGATCATGGACGAGGAGGCGCAGGGTCTGCGTGCGCTCTACGTCGCGCTCACCCGGTCGACCAAGCGTCTGGCGGTCGTGCACGAACGGCCGCTGCCCGATTTCTTCGACGAGCCGGTTCGGCTCGACCAACTCTCGCTCGACGTCGACCGAGCGGTCTGACCGTGATCGCGGTCATCGGCGCGGGGCCTGCCGGCCTCGCCCTCGCGTGGCGGCTGACCCGGGCCGGGCACGACGTCGTCGTGTTGGAGTCGTCCGCTCACGTGGGTGGCATGGCCGGATCCCGCACGATCTCCGGCCAACGAGTCGACCTGGGGAGCCACCGCCTTCACCCGGGCATGCCCGACGAGATCCGTGCGGCGGTCGACGAACTGGTCGAGGTGCAGGAACGTCCCCGCAACGGCCGCATCCGCCTCGAGGGTCGCTGGGTCCCGTTCCCGCTGACGCCGACCGGGTTGGTACGTGGTCTGTCCGCACCGACCGCCATCGGTGCCGCGGTGGACGCGGCCACCAGCGGCTTCCGGTCGCCCGACACCGACACCTACGCCGAGGTGGTGCGCGCCGGCTTGGGAGCCACCGTCTGGGAGGCGTTCCACGCTCCGTTCGCGTGGAAGGTGTGGGGCACGGACCCCGACGAGTTGTCGGGCGAACTCGCCCGCCGTCGGATCTCGGCATCGACGCCCGGCGACGTCGCCCGTCGACTCGTCCGGAACGTGCGCGCGACACCGACGTTCCTGTACCCGCGTCGCGGCTTCGGAGCACTGAGCGAGTCGATGGCCGAACTCG
>JAPKDO010000088.1 GCA_028822535.1 Acidimicrobiales bacterium | reverse complement strand
CGCGCAGCTCCCGACGAGGTCCAGGCGGTGTCCTTCCGCCTTGAATCCGGCCTTGGTGGCCGCTCGTCGTAGGGCGGACTCGAGGGTCGCTTCGGCCTTGTCGGTGAGCGCAAAATCTGCCACGTCGCCACAGTTGGTGCAGATCAGATGGTGATGGTGATCGTCGGTGAGTCGCTCTGCGAGTTCGTAGCGGGCATAGTCGTCTCGGGTCACGATCCGGACGACCGCGCCGACCTGTTCGAGGATCACGAGGTTGCGGTAGACGCTCGACTGCGCAAGTCGCGTGTCGAGGTCGAGGATCTGAGCGATCGTCATCGGCCCCTCACCGGAGAGCAGGCCGTCGACGAGTCGACGTCGCCCGGTCGTGTAGCGCTGATCCGCACGTCGGAGGAGGTCGGCGACATCGTCGTGGATCGGTGACTCGATGGCCATGCGCCGCACCCTACCCGAGAATGAGAACTGTTGAGAGTCGATCACGGCATCGTTCACTGGAGCCAGAACGGGTCCGATTCTCACTCTGAGTTGCGTCACCACCCTGCCAGGCTTACGCTCGTTGAAGAACGAGAGTCGTTCCTATCGAGTGTCCTGAGCCCTGGAGGCCCCCCATGAAGCGTCGATTTCGACTGCTGCCGATCCTGGTCGGTGTCGCCGGCCTGCTCTTCGCCGCCTGCGGGGACGACGAGTCCGCCGACGCTGCCGCGGGGGACGATGCGAAGCCGACGGTGGTCGTCACCACCAACATCCTCGGCGACGTCGTCGAGAGCTTCGCCGGCAACGAGATCGACGTCATCACGATCATGCCCGTGGGGGCCGACCCTCACGACTTCCAGCCATCGGCCCAGCAGGCGAACGAGATGCGACAGGCGGATGCCTTGGTCGTCAACGGTGCCGGCTTCGAGGACGGGCTCCAGGACGTCATCGATGCAGCGACCGATGACGGCGTGCCCACCTACGAAGCGATTGCCGCCATCGACACGATCGACTTCAGCGAGAACGACCACGACCATGACGATCACGCCGACGAGGACGAGGTTCACGCCGACGCGGATCACGCCGACGAGGACCATGACGACCACGATCACGACGGCGAGGACCCGCACTTCTTCACCGACCCGACGCGTGTCGCTCTCTCCGTCGACGGAATGACGGAGTTCCTGATCGAGACCGTGGACGGCATCGACGCAGAGGCCCTGCGAGTCGCGGCCGACGCCGCCATCGACGACCTGGAGGCACTCGACACCGACGTCGAGGCGCTGCTCGCCGGCATCCCTGAAGAGCGCCGCGTCCTCGTCACCAACCATGAGGTGTTCGGCTACTTCGCCGATCGCTACGACTTCGAGCTCGTCGGCACGGTCATCCCCGGTGGATCGACGACCGACGGCGCGAGTGCCGGCGCCCTCGCCGACCTGGCCGATCTGATCGAGGACGAAGGAGTGCCCGCCATCTTCGCCGACACGTCATCCTCCAACGAGTTGGCCGACACCCTCGCCTCGGAGGTCGGTGACATCGCTGTCGTGGAACTGTTCTCCGAGTCGCTCGGCGACGCAGACTCGGATGGTGCGACGTATCTCGACATGGTCCGCGCAAACGCCCAACGCATCGCCGATGCGCTGGCCTGAGCATCGGACCTGAGCGCAATGGACCTGTTCTTCGAGGCCTTCGAGCCGGACTTCATGCGGCGGGCCCTGCTCGGCGGGCTCGTGGCCGTGGTGGCCACGAGCCTGGTCGGGACGTGGGTCGTGCTCCGTGGGCTCGCATTCCTCGGTGACGCGTTGGCCCATGGCGTCATCCCCGGCATCGCACTCGCGGTGCTGTGGGGATTCAGCCCGATCATCGGGGCATTCGTCGCGGCGCTGGTGATGAGCGGGCTGGTCACCGTTGTCTCGTCGCGCACCGCGGTTCGCGAGGACACCGGGATCGGACTGCTCTTCGTCGGCATGTTGTCGCTCGGGATCGTCATCGTGTCCCGCGCTCAGTCGTTTGCCACCGAGGTCACGTCGTTGCTCTTCGGGGACGTCCTCGGCGTCACCGCAGACGACATCCGCGGGCAGAGCATCGCCACGGCGATCGTCGTCGTGGTCACCATCGTCCTATACCGACCATTCCTGGCCCTGACGTTCAACAGGGACAAGGCGCAGACGCTGGGCATGCGCCCCGGCCTGTCTCAGGCAGCGTTGTTGGCGATGCTCGCCCTCAGCATCGTGGCGAGCTTCCAGGCGATCGGGACGCTGTTGGTGTTCGGTCTCCTCGTCGGCCCACCGGCGACCGCGTCGCTGCTGGCGAGAAGAGTTCCCTCGATCATGCTCGCCTCGATCGGGTTCGGCGCTGTCGCCGTCATCGCCGGACTCCAGATCAGCTTCCACCACGGGACCGCCGGCGGGGCCACGATCGCGGGGCTGAGCGTGGCGCAGTTCTTCATCGTGCTGGCCTGCCGCGAGTTGATCACGCTGACGACCGACCGCTCACGACACGCGAGCGGGGCGGTTCCGGCGTGACGGCGTGCGACCAGCGGCTCCGGTGCGTGCCCACGATCTCGCCCCGCTTCCGAGGGCCGACACCTGGGAGATCGAGGACGTGGGAGCTACGACGGTGATGCGAACATCGGGTCATCGTCGGCGCCGGGCTCCGTGATGTCGTAGAGCGTCTCGAAGCTGGCGAAGATTTCCTCGAGGGGCAGATCGTCGTAGATGCCTCGATGATCCAGGTACTCCATGTGACGGCTGCCGTCGCCGGTGTGCGCGTGTAGGAGCGCATCTTCGTGGCCGTCGAAGTCGAGCGGTTCGGTGCCGAACCGCTCGCAGAGTTCCCTGTTGAAGGCGGGGGAGGCCTTGCGCCACCGACCATCGATCCAGAGCACCGAGTAGCCGTGCCAATAGAAGATGTCGGTGCCCATCCGCTCGCGCAGCGTTGTCGACTGGAGGTGGTTCCGGACGTCGGCGAATCCGAGACGAGCCGGGATCCCCACGGCCCGACACGCCGTGGACAACAGCACCGATTTGGGGACGCACCACCGTTGGCGGCCGGCGAGCACCGAGCTGGCCCGATGATCGTCGGGGTCGTGGGAGATGGCGTGGGGGTCGTACCAGATTCGATCCCTGACCTCGGCGAACAACGCGGCAGCGCGGTCGGCGTCGTCCGTGCAGGACGCGGTGACGGATCGCGCGAACTCGACGACGCTGGGTTCGTCGATGTCGAGGAAGGCGGTCGGCGCGAGATCTCCCGGGCCGGGTGCAGTCGTCGGGTCGATCGGCGCGGTCATACCGGGGAGGACCATCCGGTCATGTTCGGCGGGTGGCTCGGGCTTGGCTCAACACCACATTCCCCTTGTGGGTCGACGCTTCGACGATCGCTCCGTCGTCCTCCGACCAGATCTTGGTGACGATCGTGTCCTCGGGCCACACCTGGTCGGCGAACCGTCCCTCCAACGTCCCGAAGGCATCGACCTCGCCTCCGAACACGCCCTCGAGGACGGCGCGCCCGACGAAGCCGAACGTGCACAGACCATGGTTGAACGGGGCATCGAACCCCGCCATCTCGGCGAAGGCCGGGTCGATGTGGAGCGGGTTACGGTCGCCCGACAGTCGGTAGATCGCCGCTTGCTCGGCGCGGGTCTCGTGTTCGATGACGACGTCGGGATCGCGGTCGGGCGGGACGTTCTTGTCCTTGGTGGACGGCCCGCGCTCGCCGCCGAAGTCTCCGGCACCCCGCACGAACAGGGTGGCTGCCGCAGTGAACATCGGCCCGTCGTCGTCGGACGCGGTGCCTTCGAATCCGATCACTGCGGCCTTCCCCTTGTCCCAGATCTCCGTGATCTGTCCAGCGATCTGGACTTCGGCGGCCGGGGGGATGGTCCGGTGACAGGTGATCGACTGTTCGCCGTGGAGGATCATCGCCGGATTCACCTCCACTTCCCCGAAGACAGAGCCCATGGCCATCAACCCGGGGATGACGCCGTAGGTCGGTAGGACGTCGGGGCCGTTGCCCTCGTACAGGAACGCGAGGTCCTCGGGCGGCCGGGCCCCTACACCCAGTGCGTAGAGCATGACGTCCTTCTCGTTCCACGACGTGGAGATGGGTGGAAGTTCGAGGCCGACGAGGTCGGAGGAGATGGGGCGAGCCATGCGTGTCATTCTGAGCCGTGCTGGACTCGGGATGCAAGACGTGTAGCGTCGAGTGTCTTATCTTCCGGCTGGGAATGTCAGCTGACGTCGCTGCACACGAGCGGAGTGATCTCCGTAGATGCAGCCTGAGCGTGAAAGAGCCTGGGGGGACTGGGTGCACATGACGACTTCGACCGCGACCGCTCGACGCACCACCGATGAGACAAAATTTCTGGGATGTCTCAGCAGGAGGTTCCGGCCGGTGTGGCGAACGACACTCCGACCGGCCGGAGACGAAAGGGGGAGACCATGACGGCAATCACCTCAGCGGTGTCGGGCAAGGCCCGTTCGTTCGTCGACGAACTCGGCCGGTTCTTCGGCCTCTGCTTCGCGATCGCAGCGCGTGTCCCTCGTCGCCCATGGCGCCCCCGGGCCGTCGCAGAGCAGGTGTGGTTCGTCTGTACCGTGACGTTGTTCCCCGCACTGTTGTTGACGATGAGCTTCGGCCTCGTCATCGGGCTGCAGGTGTACAACATCACCCGGCAGTTCGGAGCCGAATCAGCGCAGGGTGCGGCCCTGGTGCTGGCGATCGTGCGTGAGGCAGGCCCCCTGGGGACGACGTTCATGCTGGCCGCCGCTGCCGGCACCGCCATCACCGCCGACATCGGAAGCCGGACGGTGCGAGACGAGATCGCTGCGATGCAAGTGATGTCGGTCGATCCCATCCATCGCATCGTCGTACCCCGAGTCCTGGGCGCATCGATCGCCGCAGGGATCCTCACGGGCATCGTCATCATGGGCGGCCTCGGTGGGGGGTTCCTCTACTCGGTCATCCTCAAGGGCTCGAACGCCGGCGCCTACATCGACGGTTTCGCCGTCTTGGCCCAGCTGCCGGACCTCTATCTCGCCCTCGCGAAGGGGATGGTGTTCGGCGTCGTCGCCGCCATCATCGCTGCGTGGCGTGGTCTCTACGCCAAGGGGGGCGCCGGAGGCGTGGGACGTGCGGTCAACACCGGGGTCGTCCTCACGATCCTGGCCCTCGTCTTCGTCAACCTGATCATGACCTTCGGCTACCTCGCCATCGTCCCGAGTTCGATCCAGTGACATGACCACCACCTCACCACCACCCACATCGACGCCACCGCCCGAGCAGCCGCCGAAGCCATCGACGACGTCCCAGCTCGTCGAGGCGACCAAGGTCGCGGCTCGCCCGATCACCGAACCCTTCCGCCTGGTGGCGGACATCGGGTTGGTCAGCTTCCGGGCCATCGTCAACATCCCGGCGTCGCTCAAGCATCGGGCGATGATCGTGAGCCAGATCTCCGACATCGCCCTGGGTGCCGGCGCGTTCATCGTCGGCGCAGGCGCCGTGATCGTCGTCGTCTTCATGACCGCGGTCATCGGTATCCAGGTCGGCCTCGAGGGGTACGAAGGGCTGGAGCTGATCGGCGCAGAGGACCTCATCGGGTTCCTCTCGGCCTTCGCCAACGTCCGTGAGATCACCCCGTTGGCGGCCGCGATCATCTTTGCCGCGCAGATCGGCGCGAACTTCACGGCCGAACTCGGCGCGATGCGCATCTCCGAAGAGGTCGATGCCATCGAGGCGATGGGCATCAGCGCGTTGCGGTATCTGGTGTCCACCCGCGTCGTCGCGTCGTTCATCACGGTCCTGCCGCTCTACGTCATCGGCCTCTACATCCAGCTCCTGACGACCAAGCTGACCTCGACGATGTTCTTCGGGGTCTCTCCCGGCGTGTACGACCAGTACTTCGACCTGTACCTGCCGCGCATCGACGTGGTCTACAGCGTCACCAAGATCCTCGTCTTCATCTCCATCATCACCTTCGTCCACTGCGCCTACGGCTTCCGTGTCTCCGGTGGGCCCGAGGACGTGGGTTTCGCGGTCGGCCGGGCGGTCCGCCTGTCGATCACCTTGGTATTCATCGTCAACTTCTTCCTGTCACTCCTCTTCTGGGGCGCAGGCGACACCGTGAGGTTCTCCGGATGACATCGATCTCCATCCCATTGGTCCGCCGGCTCATCGTCGGCGTGCTGGCGGCCTCCCTCCTGGCGGTCTTCCTGGCCAGGCCCGATGGCGACAAGGTCCAGATCACGGCGGAGTTCGCCCGGGCTGGCCTCAACGTGCGCGCCGGTGACGAGGTGCGAGTGCGTGGGATCCCCGTCGGGACCATCTCGTCCATCGACGTCGATCGTGAAGACTTCACTGCCCGCTACGTGCTCTCGGTCGGCGCCGACACCCCGATCGCTGCGGACTCCACCGCCGCACTCGTCCCCAAGACCCTCTTCGGCGACAAGTACGTGTCGCTGGACGCGGCGTCGCCGACGGGTCAGCGGCTGCAGAACGGTGCGGTGATCCCCATGGCGCGAACGAGCGCCCCCAGCGAGGTCCAGGAGGTGCTCGACCGACTCCAGCCGGTGCTCGACGAGGTCGACCCGATCGCGTTCTCCAACGTGTTGGCCTCCACGGCCCAGGGTCTGGACGGTCATGGCGACGACCTGGCCTCGGTCATCGACACACTTCCCATCGCGCTCGAGACGCTGATCGCGAATCAGGAAGACCTCGGCCGGATCTTCCGGGCGGTTCCGGGCGTGGCAGGCACGCTCGCCGAGCGCTCGACCGAGCTCGTCCGGGTCGCCGACTCCTTCGGGACCCTCGCCCAGACCGTCGACAGCAACGAAGGAGACCTGTTGGCCTTCGTCACCGACACCGCTGAGCTCTCCCGCCGAGCGGCAGAACTGTTGGACGCCGAGGAGGTCCGGATCGACCGGATCCTCTCCGATGGCCTCGTCGTGCTCGATCTCGTGGGTCAACAGCCGGGTGCGGTGTCCACGCTCGTCCGGGTGCTTCCCCAGTTCGTGAACGGCCTGGCGGCAGCGACGTCGACCGGTGCGTTCCGGGCGCCCATCGCGAACTTCGCGGTGCTCAACCCCGGCAGCCTCACCGACGGCAAGGGTGAGTTCAGCGAGGGGCAGGGTGGCAACGGCATCGGCCCCAACATCGAGGTCGAAGGCCTGCCGATCGACGGCGTCACCGTCGGGCCGAACGACCCGGACGCAGGGCTCAACCAGTTGACGAACGGCGTGGCGTCACTACTCGACAACCTCCTGGGAGGGAACGGCTGATGGGCCTCTGGATCAAGCTCGGCGTGTTGACCATGGTCGGTATCGCCAGCCTCGCAGCGCTCGCCATCGAGATCGGCCAACTCGACGGTCCCGCCGGCGCCTTCGCCGACACGTACCCGGTCACCGCCCGATTCGACGATGCGACCGGGCTCACCAACGGCGACGAGATCCGACTCGCCGGTGTCCGGATCGGCAAGGTCGGATCGATCGAGGTCGATCGGGGCGAGGCCATCGTCAAGATGAACATCGACGAGCGGTACGACGTCCCCGAGGGCAGCCGCTTCGAGCTCACGTGGAAAAACCTGCTCGGCCAGCGTTTCATCCTCGTCGTGCCGCCCGATGGCGCCGCCCCCGACGGTCCCGCCATCGAGGAGGGAATCGAGCTGGCGTCATCGCAGACCCGTTCGGCTGCCGACCTGTCCATGCTGCTCAACAACACCGAGCCGCTTCTGGCCCAGCTCGATGTCCCCAAGCTCAACCGGGTCACGGCGACGCTCGCCGATGCGATCTCCGGTCGTGAGACGGTGCTCGCCCAAGGGATCACGGACGCGGAGTCACTCCTGACCCAACTGGTCACCCGTCGCGATGCGATCGACCGGAGCCTCGTCAACCTCGACACCCTCATCGGCGGCATCGCCGGCCGGGACGAAGAGGTCGAACGGTTCCTGATCGCATTCGCCACCACAGCCGAGACGCTCGGTGCCAACGCCGGTGAGCTCGGGCTGGCGGTCGAACAACTCGACACGCTCGTGAGCGTGGCCGACGAGGTCCTGCAGGCCAACGCCGATGAACTCGACACCGTCATCGATCAGTCCATCGCAATCCTCGACACGGTGGTGGCCAACGCCGATGCCCTCGAAGAGGGGCTCCACACGCTCCCCTGGGCCACCGCTGCCGTCACGAGAGTGACCGGCCACGGCGACTGGTTCCAGGTCTACGCACGAGGCGTCGGCATCGTGAACACCGAGTTCAACGAACCGGTGATCGGCAACGACGACTACAACGACACCGGCGTCGACGACCAGACGGCACCGCAACCGCTCCTCGGCGAGCCTCGGGTGCCCACGCCCCCGATCCCCGAGACGGGCGTCGGACCCATCACGCTCAACCCGTCGGATCAGACCCGGGCCCAGTCCGGATCCTCCTCCAGCGGACTGTCCACACTGCTCTCCAACCTCCTGGGAGGTGGCTCGTGATCGACTCCCGACTCACGCTGAAAGCCGCCATCGGCTCCGGCATCGTGTTCGTGCTGCTCGTGGTCAGCTTCGCCATCGGCGGCATGCGCATCTTCGATCGCAGCTACACGCTCACCACGATCGTGGAGAACGCCGCCGGTCTCGAGTCCGGGGACCCCGTGCGGGTCGCCGGCGTCAACATCGGTTCGGTGAACGAGGTCACGCGTATTCCCGAGGACGGCACCCTCGAGGTCCGGTTCAGTGTCAACGCCGACACCGAGATCTCGGAGTCGTCGATCGCGTCGATCCGTCTCCGGACCCTGCTGGGGAAGAAGTTCCTCAACCTCGACGACCCGGGATCCGGTCCGACCCTGGTCGAAGGCGACGTCATCCCGGTCAGCCAGACCGAAGGCTCGACGGACGTCGACACGCTCCTCAATGCCGCCGAGCCGACCATCGAGAGCACCGACGTGGACGGCATCAACCGCCTCCTCAGCAGCGTCGACCGCACCCTCGCCGGACGAGGCGACCAGCTCCGTAACGTCTTCGGCGACCTCGGCGAACTCGCCAGTACCTTCGGTGATCGGGAGGCCGAGCTCGACCGGCTGATCACCTCGACGAACCAGCTGGGCACCGTCGTGGACACGCGCGACGCCGAGCTCCGCCAGGTCCTCGACGGCATGGATCTCGTGCTCGGTTCGCTCGCGACCCGTGGTTCCAGCCTCACCAGCCTCGTGGACCAGGTGGCGTCGCTCGACGCCACCCTGAGCCCGCTGATCGCCGGGAACCGAGCCGAGTTCACCGAATTCTTCACGGGCATGAACACCGTGTCCGACATCCTCGTGCGACAGTACGACCGGCTCGACCTCGCGATGGCGCAACTCCCCGACCTGGCGGAGCGGTTCTACGCCGTCTCCAAGGAAGGGTCCTGGGTCAACGTCTACATCGTCGGGGTCGTGGCGACACCGTTCCTGGCGAATCCGATCGACCTCGGTAGCTCCGAGGGCGGCGAGCCGGGCGAGACCGGCGGCGCCCCCCGTCTGCAACTCGACCCACCGCAATTGTTGCCCAGCACCGAGATCGGCGGGATCAAGATCGACACCGACGACAACCGGACGATCTTCGCACCGGAAGGGTTTGGACAATGAACGACAACATGCCGACCGCCCGATCCCGGACACTGGTCGCCGCGGTGATCGTGCTCGCGTTCTCCCTCTCGACCGCAGGACTGGCCGGCGTGGCCATCGGCGTCGAGGTGCCCGATCCGTTCGCACCCGACAAGACCGAGGTCGTGGCGGAGTTCGAGCGGGCCGTCGGGCTCTACGACGAGTCACGTGTCTTCGCCGACGGCGTCGAGGTCGGTGAGGTCACCGACATCGAGGTACTGCCGGATCGAGTCCGCGTCACCATGCACCTCGACGACATCGCCATCGAATCGACCACCAGTGCAATCCTCCGGCTGCGCTCCCTCATCGGCGAGCGCTACATCGAACTCGATTCGGTGTGGACCGGTGAGGGCGATCGACTCGAAGACGGCGACCTGATCCCGCTGTCTCAGACCGTTGTCCCCGCCGAGATCACCGAGGTGTTGGACGAGGCCGCTCGGGTCTCCCGAGACCTCGACGGCGCCACCTTGGGTCGGGTGATCGACGAGCTCGCAGCCGTGGTCAGCGACGACGGCGAAGCGGTCAAGTTGCTCCTCGACGAACTCGCCGATGCCGGTGAGACGGTCGCCGCTCAGGCCGACGACCTCGACGGTCTCATCTCGTCGCTCGATCGTGCCGTGGCGACCCTGGCCGAGAAGGACGACACGGTCGTGTCGATCCTCCGGAACGGGACGACGGTGTCCCAGGCGCTCCTCGCTCAAGAAGGCTCGCTCGACGCCGCCGTGACGTCGATCGACAACATCGTCGGCCAACTCGCCGACTTCACTGGAGATCAACGCGTGGCCATCACCGATCTCGTCGGCGATCTGTCCACCATCGGGGAGTTGCTCACCGAGCACCGGGCCGATTTCGAACAGCTCGTGCATTATCTCCCGCTGGCGTCGTTCGGGTTCGCCCGGGCGATCAACCAGGACAGCGGCCGCTGGTTCCTCCAGCCCCAGGTGACCGGCACCCTGATCACACCGTTCATCCCGAACACCAACTCACAAGGCGGTGTGGGCTCCGAGGACTTCGACAACCGCCTCGTCCCGTCCGTCGACTTCGAGGACTCACCCGCACGAGACGTCGTGCCCCGAGACATCGATCTCACGCCGATCCTCGGTGAAGGTCCCCTCCTTCCGTCGGGGTCGATCGGCGAGGCCGTCGAGGTCGACGGCGATGGGAGTGGGCGATCGTGACCACCACCACCCACGACGCGTCCGATCACTCTCCGTGGAGCAAGTCATGAACCAACAGCAACTCGTGCAGCGCATCCGACTGGTCCTCGCCGCCATCGTGGTGCTCGCCATGGGCGTGACCGCGTGGACGGTCTGGCCCGACAAGGGTGTGGCCTACGCCGCCGAGATCGCCGACGCATCGGGCGTGGTCCCGCGCAACGACGTGCGCCTGAACGACGTCATCGTCGGTCACGTGACCTCGATCGACCTGGTCGGACTCCACGCACGGGTGAACTTCGAGCTGGCCGACGACGTCGTCCTCCCCGCGGAGTCACGAGTCGAGATCCGCCAGACATCGCTCCTTGGCGAGTTCTTCCTCGCACTGGTCCCCGAAGGCACCGGCGAACTCGAACCGGGGAGTGTGATCCCCATGTCCCGCACGCGTCGAGCAGCAGAGCTCGAGTCGATCGTGGCCAGTGCCGGCGGTCTCGCTGCGCAGGTCAACATCGACAATGTCGACCGGATCCTCACGACGCTGGACGACGGCTTCTCGGGCGGCGCCGACGGCGTCGGCACGCTGTTCGAGTCGATGGCGCGGACAGCGTCGTCGCTCGATCAACTCGGTGGAGACATCAACGCGACCATCGATTCCATCGACTCGCTCTCCGCCGAGCTCGCGCCGCAGACGGGCCGATTCACGACGGCGCTCGATCGCTTCGCCGACGGCGCCGAAGCACTCTCGTCTTCCAATGAGGGACTGGATCTGCTGATCTCGGAGCTCAACGGCGCCACCTCGTCGCTGGCCGAGCTGCTCGACCGCAACCGCGAGCGGCTCGTCCGGGCCACGCCGGTGATCCGCACCACGCTCCAAGAGGTCGTCGACAACCTCGGTGGACTCGAATCGGCCATCGTCGGCTTGGACGGATTCAACCGAGGCTGGGCGTGTGCCTCCGACGGCAACTACCTCAACTTCATCTTCCCCCTGACGCCCGAGGTGACCTCGGTCGACCTGAATCCCGGCAAGTGCGACAACGTCGAGGAGGGCCCAGCGGGTCGCAAACGGCCGACGCAGGTCCAGTTGCTCCCGGGGCTCGACAGCCTCACGATCGACGACCCCGTCGGTACCGGCGACATCGACGCCGGGGCAGGAAGCGCCAACGAGAACTCCCGTGACCGCGAGGAAGGCCAAGGATGAGAGTCAACTTCCGCATGATCATGAACGTGGTGATCGTTGCTGCGTTCGGCGGCGCCGCCCTGGTGTGGGCCGTGGTCGGCCTCGCAGGTATCCGACTCTTCGGTGCCGACCCGAGCACGATCCAGGCGGTGGTCCCCACCGCAGCGGGTGCCCTGCCCGGGGCCGAGGTCACCTACCTCGGCCAGCCGATCGGCAAGGTCTCGGGAAGCGAGATCGTCGACGACGGCGTGCTCGTGACGATGGAGGTCGACTTCCCCGACGAGACGGCGAGCGCATTGCGCGCCGACGTCCGTCAGAAGTCGGCACTCGGTGAGCCCTACGTCGACCTCGGCCCGTCGGACGTCGACGGAGCCGTGGCCTCGCTCTCGTCGCCGGCAGCCAGCAACCACGACGGAACGATCATCCCCATCGAGCGGACCTCGGTGCCAGCCGGACTCGGCGCACTCCTCAGTGACGCCGATGCGTTGCTGGCCGACATCGACCCGCAGTCGCTCGGCACGCTCGTCGACGGCTCGGCGGCCGCCATCGTCGGCAACGAGGACGACATCGGCCGGATCCTGCGCAGTGCGTCGACCATCTCCGACACGCTGGCGAACCGGTCGGCCGAGATCGACTCCCTGCTCGGCAACGCAGCGGACCTCACCGAGACCCTCGACAGCGCCAGCGCCGACATCGACGCGGGCCTCACCAACTTCGCGGAACTCGGGACGGTCTTGGCCGGTCGAACGGGTGAGTTGGAGTCACTCCTCGATCGTGGATCTGAGTTGTCCAGAGAGGGCAGCACCCTCTTGGCCGACACGCGGGACGATGTCGACGGTCTGCTCGGCGGATTCGACACGACGTTCGGCACCTTGGCCGACCGGCCGGGAAAGGTCGAGGAGATCCTGACGCTCACCCCGTTGATGGTCGACCGGTTCGGTCGCACGTTCGAGGGCGGCAACTTCTGGCTGAGCGCTGGCGGCGGCATCCCGTTCGCCACCGGCTACAACCCCCGGCTGGGCGTGCCCGTGTACGGCACGGGGCTGCGCATCGACCGGATCTTCACGCCGACCGTGGCGCAGAACATCTACCTCGACCTCGAGGCCTTGGGTGCACCTCAGTTCGGGGCCATCCAGATCCTCCCGAACGATCAGATCGGAACGGCCGCCCAGGAACCCGGTGGCATCGCCGACCTGATCGAACGGGTCACCACCGACCTGACCGATGGTGTGCCCGAGGGCTCGTGAACCAGACTCAGAGCACCTGGACGCTGGAG
>JAPKDO010000087.1 GCA_028822535.1 Acidimicrobiales bacterium | reverse complement strand
AGCTCCGCGGCCCCCCCCCCGCGACCAGAAGCGTGGGGTGGCGGAGGACGGCACGGATAGCCTGGGTTCGGTGAGCGCAGCACCTCCTGTCACCGCCGAATCGAACCTGCGCACGCTCCCGGAGATCGTCCGCGACGAGCCCGGGCTGTTGTCGGTGCTCGGCCGATCGAACGCTGTCGTCGCGGTGCCGGATCCCGCCCGGGCGGTCGTCATCGCCGGGCTGGTCGCCCGTACCCAGCGCCGCCCCATCGTGGTCGCCACGGCGACCACCGCCGACGCCGAGCGCACCGTGCACGACCTGCGAGCCCTGCTCGACCCCGACGAGGTCGAGTACTTCCCGGCCTGGGAGACGCTGCCGTTCGAACGGGTCAGCCCGGCCGTCGAGACGATGGGTCGGCGGGTGCGGACATTGCGTCGTCTCACCGACCCGTCGCGGCTGCCGTCCGTGGTCGTCGCGCCCGTCCGGTCGTTCATCCAACGCCTCGCTCCCGGTAGCCGCTCCGTCGAGCCGGTCGTGGTCCGGAAGGGCTCGGAGATCGATCTCGACGAGTTGGCCATCACGCTGGTCGAGTTCGGCTTCCGGCGCGAGTACCAGGTCGAACACCGCGGCGAGTTTGCCGTGCGCGGTTCGATCGTCGACGTCTTCCCGGCCACGGCGGACCGACCCGTGCGGATCGACCTCTGGGGCGACGAAGTCGACCGACTGTCGGAGTTCTCGGTCTCGGACCAGCGTTCGACCGACGACGTGGCCGAACTCGAGATCCTTCCCTGTCGCGAACTCCTGCCCACCGCCGAGGTGCGCGAGCGGGCCGAGGGGCTCATCGCGTCCGAGCCGTGGGGGCGCGAGCACTGGGAGCGGATCGCCGAGGGACAGTTGTTCGACGGGATGGAGTCCTGGCTGCCCTGGTTGGCACCCGACGACGAACTGCTCGGCGACCTCCTTCCCGCCGACGCCCAGATCCTGCTCGTCGAACCCCGCCGACTCCGTGATCGCGCCGCCGAGTTCCTGGCCGAGGAGGCCGATCTCGCCAACAGCCTCGCTCGGACCTGGGGTGCCGTCGACGGCGACGAGGATCACGACTGGCCGAGCCTGCATCTGCCGCTCGAACGGGTGCTCGAACGGGTCGAGGCACCGACCTGGCAGGTCACCACGACGCCCGACGGTCCCGACGTCGCCACGGTCAAGGCGTTCTCGTTCCAGGTCGCCCTCGGCGACGAGGAACGCCGCCGCCGGCAGCTCCGCGAGCTGCAGGCCGACGGCTATCGGATCGTGGTCGCCGCCGACGGCGACGGATCGGCCGCTCGGCTGCGGGAGCTGCTCGACGACTGCGGGGTCGAGGCCCAGATCGTGGTCGAGCCGATCGAGCGCGGCTGCGTCCTCCCCGAGGTCAAGCTGGCGCTGCTCGCCGAGGCCGATCTCACCGGGCGTCGTCGCAGCCATCGCCGTGCCCGTCCTCGTCGTCGCGATGCGCAGAACTTCTTCGACGACCTCAAGGCCGGCGATCACGTCGTGCACCATCAACACGGCGTGGCCAAGTACAGCGGCATGGTCAAGCGTGCGATCGGTGGCACGGAACGCGATTACCTGTTGCTCGAGTACAAGGGCGGCGACAAGCTCTACGTCCCGTCCGACCAGATCGACGCGGTGCGTCACTACACCGGCGGCGAGACCCCATCGCTGACGCGGCTCGGCGGCGACTCGTGGACCAAGACCAAGGCGAAGGTCCGTTCGGCCGTCTCCGAGATCGCCCAGGAACTGGTGGTGCTCTATCAGAAGCGCCTGGCGGCCGGGGGGCACGCCTACAGCGAGGACACCCCGTGGCAAGGCGAGTTCGAGGCGCTGTTCCCGTTCGAGCCCACCCCGGACCAACTCCGCGCCGTCGACGACATCAAGTCGGACATGGAACGAGAGGTCGCCATGGACCGTCTCGTCGTGGGCGACGTCGGCTTCGGCAAGACCGAGGTGGCGCTGCGGGCGATCTTCAAGGCGGTCCAGGACGGCAAGCAGGCAGCGGTGCTCGTCCCGACGACGCTGCTCGCGCAGCAGCACTTCCAGACCTTCACCGATCGTTTCTCGGCGTACCCGGTCCGGGTCGAGGTGCTCTCCCGCTTCCTCACGAATGCCCAGGCCAAGGAGGTCATGGAAGGCGTGAAGACCGGCGCGGTCGACGTCATCGTCGGCACGCACCGGCTCCTCAACAAGGACATGACCTTCCACGAACTCGGCTTGTTGGTGGTCGACGAGGAACAACGCTTCGGCGTGAAGCACAAGGAACGGATCAAGGAGTTCAAGGCCGACGTCGACGTCCTCACGCTCACCGCCACCCCGATCCCGCGAACCCTCGAGATGAGCCTCACCGGGATCCGCGACATGAGCCTGCTCGACACCCCGCCCGCCGATCGCCAACCCATCCTCACCTACGTCGGCGAGTACGACGAGCGTGCCGCTGCCGAGGCGATCCGACGAGAACTGCTCCGCGAGGGGCAGGTG
This sequence comes from Acidimicrobiales bacterium, assembly GCA_028822535.1. GTDB lineage: Bacteria > Actinomycetota > Acidimicrobiia > Acidimicrobiales > Salinilacustritrichaceae > Salinilacustrithrix. The sequence continues at coordinate 10,740 of JAPKDO010000087.1, read as the reverse complement.
TTCTTCGTGCACAACCGGGTGCGCGACATCGACCAGGTCGCCAGCCAGCTGAACGAACTCGTGCCCGAGGCGCGCATCGCCGTCGCCCACGGGCAGATGGACGAGGGCACGCTCGAACAGGTCGTGATCGACTTCTGGGACGGCCGCTTCGACGTCCTGGTGTGCACGACGATCATCGAGTCGGGCATCGACATGCCGACGGTCAACACCCTCGTCGTCGACCGGGCGGACCTGCTCGGGCTCGGTCAGCTCCACCAGCTGCGGGGCCGCGTCGGTCGTGCCGGCAGCCGTGCGTACGCCTACCTGTTCCACCCGAAGGACATGGTCCTGTCGGAAGATGCCTACGAGCGGTTGCGGACGATCGGGGAGTCGACCGAGTTGGGATCGGGCTTCCGCATCGCCATGCGCGACCTCGAGATCCGCGGCGCCGGCAACCTGCTCGGCACCGGACAGTCCGGCCACGTCGCCGCCGTCGGCTACGACCTGTACTGCCAGATGGTCACCGAAGCAGTGGCGGAGCTCAAGGGCGAGCCGGTGCGCGAACCGGCCGAGATCAAGATCGACACTCCGACCGATGCCCACCTGTCGGCCGACTACGTCGAGAAGGAAGAGCTCCGACTCGAGGCGTACCGGCGGCTCGCTGCGGTCACGACCGACGCCCAGGTCGACGACATCGCTCGCGAGTGGGAGGACCGCTACGGCGTGATCCCGGAGTCGGCGTCGGCGTTGCTCGACGTCGCCCGACTCCGGGCGGAGTGCAGTCGTCTCGGGATCACGGAGGTCGCGGTCGTCGCGGGCGACGGCTTCATGGGGCCCGCGTTCAAGGCCCGGCTCAGCCCGGTCGCGATGAAGGTCAGCCAGGAGGTGCGTCTCAAGCGGATCGCTCCGAAGGCGGTCTACAAACCCGAGGTCAAGATGCTCGAGGTCCCGATGGCGAAGGGTTCGGACCCGGCCGTCGACCTGGTGAGCTTCCTCCGCCACCTCCTGCCCCCGGAGTAGCGCGCCGTGGTTCGTCGCCGGCCGGCCGACCTCGTAGCATCGAGCGCCGTGCGACGCACCGCTTTCCGCCTCCCGCTCCTGCTCCTGGCCCTGTTGGGTCTGGTCGCCGCCGGCTGCGCCGATGACGGCGAACTCGGCGGGCCGACGCTCGGCGGCGCCGTCGCCATGCAGGTGGGTGATTTCTCCTACACGACCGCGGACCTCGAGGACGAGGTCGAGGCGTGGGCGTCGAACCCCGTGTTCTTGACCCAGGTGGTCGGCATCACCGACGTGGGCGTCGAGGGACGGCGCAGCTCCGAGCTGGTCACCTACGTACTGTCGCATCGGGTCCTCTCCCAGATCGGCGAGCAACTGGCGTCCGAGAACGACTTCTCGGCCTCCGATGACGCCATCCAGGACGTGATCGCCCAGGTGGACTCCACCTTCCCCGACCCGACCACGGGTGGACCGCTCTTCGGCGCCTACGACGAGGAGTTCCGCGTCCAGATCGGACGGGACTTCGTCTTCCAGGACAACCTCCTCGACCCGGAGAGCGGCATCGATCTCGACTCGGTCGATGTCCCGTCGGTCGAGGTCAACTCCCGCTACGGCTCGTTCCAGGATCTCGACCGAGGTCTCGGCCAGGTCGTCCCGCCGACCGGCGCCCGGCCACAGCCCACCCCACCGCTGCCCGCGTTCGGGGCGTGACCACCGCCGACGTGCGGCCAACGGTCGTCGTCGTCGGTCTCGGTCCGGCCGGCCCGGATCTCACCACCATCGGCGCCGTCACCCGGCTCGACTCGCTCGACCACTGGTACCTCCGGACGCATCGGCACCCGGCGGCGGAGCCCTTCGACGACCGGCCGTCGTTCGACCATCGTTACGAGACCGGCGCGACCTTCGACGATGTGTACACCGGGATCGCCGCCGACCTGGTGGCCGAGGCCGGCCGTCACGGCGAGGTCGGCTACGCCATCCCCGGATCTCCCCATGTGCTCGAGCGGACCGTCGCGCTGTTGCGCGAGGACCCACGGGTCGACGTCGAGGTCGTCGCCGGCATGTCGTTCCTCGATCTGGCATGGGGCGCCATCGGCGTCGATCCTGTCGAGGCGGGGGTGACACTCGTCGACGGCCACCGATTCGCCATCGACGCCGCCGGTGCGACGGGCGCGCTGTTGGTCGCCCACTGCCATGCCCGCCACGTCCTGTCCGACATCAAGCTGGCGTACGAGGAGGATGAGCCGGAGTCGGCGATCGTGCTCGCTCGGCTCGGCCTCCCGGACGAGTCGATCGACGAGGTCGCGTGGGCCGATCTCGATCGAGCGATCGATGCAGACCACCTGACCTCGATCTTCATCCCCTCCGTGGGCGCGCCGGTCGCGCAGGAGTTGGTCCGGTTCGACGGCCTCGTGCGCACGCTGCGGGAGCAGTGCCCGTGGGACCGCGAGCAGACGCACGAGAGCCTGCGCCGTTACCTGATCGAAGAGAGCTACGAGGTCGTCGAGGCAATCGACGCGATGGACCAGGGAGCCCCCGACGCGCTCGACCACCTCGAGGAGGAACTCGGCGATCTGCTCTATCAGGTGTTCTTCCACGCGGTCATCGCCGGGGAGTCGGGGCACTTCACGATCGCCGACGTCGCTCGAGGCATCCACGACAAACTCCATCGTCGGCACCCACACGTCTTCGGAGACGCCGATGCAGACGACCTCGAGGCGGATTGGGAACAGATCAAGCGGGCCGAGAAGGGCCGGGCGTCGGTGCTCGACGGCATTCCCGCGGCGTTGCCGGGGCTGCTCTATGCCCACAAGGTCCTCTCGAAGGCCGAGCGGATCGGCGCGCCGGTTCCCGAACCCGTGGACCCCGGCGGCGAGATCGGCTCCGCGTTGCTCGCACTCGTCGCCCACGCCCGATCGAGCGGCGTCGACGCCGAGTCGGCACTGCGTCTCGCTGCCGACCGGGTCCGTACCGCCGCCCGCGCCCACGAAGCTCGCACCGAGGATCGTTAGACGGGAGCGTGCTCCCGGGCCGCGAGTTCGTCGGCCATCGAGAGGGCGGCGTCGGCCAACGCGGTGACGATGGGCTCGATCGCCTGGTGCGCGGCGCGTTCAGCGTCCGCCTCGGACTCACCCCGGGCCAGGCGCTCGGCAGCCGCTCGAGCAGAGACCGCTCGGCCGGCGACGCCCGACGCCTCCCGGGCCACCGCTGCGGCCACGACCCGTCCGACGAGTTGGGGCGCCCGGTCGAGCCAGCGGTGCAGTTCGGCGCGGGCCACGTCGATGGCGTCGTCGAAGAGCGTCGCCCCGAGGATCCCACGGGTCTCCTCCAGCGCAGTGCGCCACGCGCCACCGACGGCTCCGATGCTGGCAGCGTCGACGGCGCGCGCCCAGTAGTCGGGCTCGTCCTCCTCGCTCAGCACGAGGTGCGCCAGGGCGTCGCGCGCCTGGGCATCGATGTCGTCGAGCATCCCTTCGACCACCACGACGTCGTCGTCGGGCGACGCCGATTCGAGTGACCGCCGCAACGCGGTGCGGATCGAGAACGTCGACTCGTGGTGCACGAACTCCTCGGTCGCGTCCCACGCACCGCGCCAGGCGGCGGCGGCGATCTCGTGGAGGGCTGCGGACCAGATCGCGTCGCCGAGGCCGCGGGACGACGCCTCGAGTTCGGCTCGGACCCGCGGGTCGCGACTGCACTCGACGACGCGTTGGTCGGCGGCGTAGGCCAGGTCGGACGGGATGTCGTGGAGGACAGCTTCGGTCGCAGCGATCCAACCCGACCGTTCGGCCGCTTCCTCCCACGCGTCCCAGGCGATCTGATCGACGACGTCGGCATGATCACCGGCGATGGCGGTCGTGATCTCGAGTCGTCGTCCGGCGGTGACGATCGCGTTGCCGAGCAGGTCGACGGCGCGCACCAGATCGGTGTTGTCGGTGATCGACGCGAGGCTGTCGAGCCGATCGGCCGATTCGGTCAGCCCTGCCTGACGGAGCCACGGTGGTGCGTGACCGCGGACCAGCCAATCGGTGAGGCGGAGCGCTCGTTCCTGGTCACGGATCGGGTCGCCGGCGGTGCCGACGAGTCGCGCCGCGAGCGGACGGAGCTGCTGGCGCAGCGGTTCGGCCAGGCCGATACCCAGCTGGCCGGCGAAGACCCGCAGCACCGGCGAGACCGAGGTCGGTGCGTCGGAGTGCGGTTCGCCGGCGAGCCAGGCGGCGAGTTCGAGCACGGTGAGCCGGGTGCCGCGCCGCGGATGACGCTGTGCGTCGATCACGATCGCGTCGAGCTCCGGGAGGCCATGACCGGCGGCGGCCTCGCGGCTGTCGATCTCGCGTTGGGTCAGTTCGCCGTCGCTCGCCGCTCGCGAGAGTTCATCGGCGAGATCGTCGGCGCCGAGGAGCAGCGCGTCGAGGAGCTCCCAACCGTCGCCACGCACGTCGGGGCGGACCTCGCTGTGGGGCAGCCAGTCCACCGGCGCGCCGATCGAGAGTTCGACCTTCTCGTCGCTGAGCGATTCGCCCCATTCGCGTGACGGGTCCATTCGACGCAAGCGTTCGAGGTGGCCCTCACCGAGCAGCTGGTAGCCGAAGACCTCGGGGATGAAACGGTCGCACAACCGGCCGGCGACCGTGTTCGGCGACGCACCCCCCTCCAGCGCCCATTCCGTGTTGGACAGTCCGATGCCGAGGTCTGCGAAGTTGGTCTCGAAGTCGAGGCATGCGTACGCGCAGTCGGCGTGGAGTTCGCGGACGACCTCGCGGAGCAGTTCGAAGCGGGCGAGCAGCCCGTCGTCGTCGCAGTGGGGGCCGCCGCCGCCGATCGCGACGTGGGGTGCTGCCCCGAAGCTGATCGACGCGGTTCGAACGCGCGTGTCGACGTCACCGGTGACGATGTCGCACCACACGTGCGACGCCGCACACCCGTGCAACACGCCGGCGGCCTCGGCGGCACGCACCGAGCGCTCGACGCCGAGCACCCGCAGCCGAACGGTCGACTCGGGTCGTTGGTCGCCGAAGACCCAGTCGGCGGCGACGTCGATCCACGTCGGTTCGAGGCGCCCGGCAGCACCGGCGGGTTCGGGGAACAAGCGGAGCACGACGGCCCGTCGGCAGCGGTCGAGGTCGCTGAGCCCGTCGACCGGCAGGACCGCCACCGGCGTGTCCGAGATGCCGGCATCGGACAGCGAACCCCGGATCGACTGTGCGACGCGGCGTCGCGTGTCGATCCGGGTGGACAGGTCGTCGACCCGCAGGACCAGGCCATCGGGCAGCGGGGCGACCGGGGAGACCCGGGGGTTCGTGGCGCCGGGTGCGGCAGCGAGCGACCCGACCTCGATCCCGACCGCACGTAGGGCCTGCACGCCGCGCCCGACGTCGGCGGTCTCGAGGAACAGAGCGAAGTGTTCACCTGCATCGTTCAGTTTCTCGTGCAGAAGATCGACGGAGCCCACCGCGAAAGACTCTACGGCCTTCTCTGCTTCTTCTCACGCTGCGTGCGGGGAGCAGCACGCGGAAGGGTGTTTCCCGGACCTTGGCCCCAGCGGTAACGTGGCCCACACCGTCAACACCTGTCACACGAGTCACAGGCACCACGATCCACGGGAACACGCATGACGCAGATCGAGCACATCGAGGGCCGCGAGGTCCTCGATTCGCGAGGGAATCCGACCGTCGAGGTGGAGGTCGAGCTGGCCTCGGGGGCCACCGGCCGGGCCATCGTGCCGTCCGGTGCGAGCACCGGGCAATTCGAGGCGGTCGAGCTGCGCGACGGCGGAGAGCGATACCTCGGCAAAGGCGTGGCCGGCGCGGTCGCCAACGTCAACGGCGAGATCGCCGACGCACTCCTGGGGGTCGAGGGCATCGACCAGCGCGCCGTCGACCAGACGATGCTCGATCTCGACGGGACCGACAACAAGGCTCGGCTCGGAGCGAACGCACTGCTCGGCGTGTCGCTGGCCGTCGCCCACGCCGGTGCCGACGAGCGCGGGCTCCCGCTCTTCCGCTACGTCGGCGGCACCAACGCGCACGTTCTCCCCGCTCCGATGATGAACGTGCTCAACGGGGGCGCGCACGCCGACAACAACGTGGACTTCCAGGAGTTCATGGTCATGCCGTTGGGCGCATCCAGCTTCTCCGAAGCGCTCCAGTGGGGTGCCGAGACGTACCACGCGCTCAAGGGCATCCTCCACGACCGTGGCCTGAGCACGGCCGTCGGTGACGAGGGCGGCTTCGCACCCGACCTCGGATCCAACGAGGAAGCCGTCCAGCTCCTGGTCGAGGCGATCGAGAAGGCGGGACGCACGCCCGGCCAGGACATCGCCATCGCTCTCGACCCCGCCAACTCCGAGATCTTCCGCGACGGCGAGTACCACCTCGAAGGCGAGGGACGGACCCTGTCCGGCGCCGGCCTCGCCGACTACCTGTCGAGCTGGGTCGACAAGTACCCGATCGTGTCCATCGAGGACGGCCTCGACGAGGAGGACTGGGAGGGGTGGGCGACGCTCACCGCCTCGATCGGCGACCGGTGTCAGCTCGTCGGCGACGATCTGTTCGTCACCAACTCCGAGCGCCTCGCACGCGGCATCGACTCGTCCGTGGCCAACTCCATCCTGATCAAGGTCAACCAGATCGGCACGCTCACCGAGACCCTCGACACGGTCGGCCTCGCCACGCGCAACGCCTACACCGCCGTGATGTCGCACCGCTCGGGGGAGACCGAGGACGTCACCATCGCCGACCTGGCGGTCGCCACCAACTGCGGCCAGATCAAGACCGGCGCACCGGCGCGGTCGGACCGGGTCGCCAAGTACAACCAGCTGTTGCGCATCGAGTCGATGCTCGGCGAGTCCGCCGCATACCGCGGCTGGGACGCACTCCCTGCGGGCGTCGGGCCATCGGGAGCCGGCCAACGGTGACGGCTCCGGCCCTCGTCCGCCGCCTCGCGCCGCCGGGTCTGACCCGGTGGCTCCGCCCCCTGCTCGTCGCAGGGTTCGCGATCGCGACGATGGTGGTGCTCGCGTTGTACGTCTTCCCCACCAGGACCTGGATCGATCAGCGGGCGGCGATCGCCGAGACCGAGTCGTCGCTCGATGCGATCGCCGCCGAGCGCGAGGCTCTCGAAGCCCGGGTCACCGAGCTCGACACCGACTCCGAGATCGAACTGATCGCCCGGACGCAGTACGGACTGGTGCTCCCGGGCGAGGAGGCCTACGCCGTCCTGCCGGCGCCCGAGCATCCGGTCGAGTTGCCCTCGGTGTGGCCCTTCGGCCCCATCACCGGTCTCGAGCCGGTGGACGACGCAACCGAGACCCCCTGACCCGACGCCGCTCGGGCGAAGGCCGGACTAGGTTCCCGAGCCATGAGCATTCTCGGAAACCGGGTGCTGCGCACCGAGGACCCGACGTTCCTGACGGTCGGGGGGACCTACACGGCCGATCTCGACGATCCGCTCCTCGCCGGCGCGCTGCACGTGACCTACGTGCGGTCGATGGTGGCGCACGGGGTCATCACCGACATCGACCTCGCAGAGGCCCGCCAGTCCCCGGGTGTGGTGGCTGCGTACTCGGCCGAGGACCTCGCCGACATGCCGCCGCTGCCCTTGGCCGTGCCATTGCTCGACCCGCGCCAGGGACGGCCGGCGCTCGCAACCGACAAGGTTCGTTTCGTGGGCGAACCGCTGGCGGTCATCGTGAGCGAGACGCCGGAAGCCGGTGCCGACGCCGCGGAGTCGGTCTGGGCGGAGATCGACTTCCTGCCGGCGGTGTTGACCCCGGAGGATGCGCTCGCCGGCGACACGCTCTTGTTCGAGGACAAGGGCGACAACATCAGCCTCGACCTCTCCTTCGGTGAGGACGACGACGTCTTCGACGCGTGCGAGGTCGTCGTCGAGGAACAGCTGCACAACCAACGCGTGGCGGGCTGCCCGCTCGAGGTGCGCGCCGCTGCGGCCGTCTGGGACGGCGACCGCCTCGTCCACTTCGGGTCCACGCAGGCGCCGCACGGTGTCAAGGCGACCCTGCAGGAGTGGTACGGCCTCGACGAGACGAAGGTCCGGGTCAAGACCCCCGACGTCGGCGGGGGCTTCGGCCCCAAGATCGGCGCCTACGCGGAGGAGGTGCTCCTCGGTTGGATCGCCAAGCAGCTCGGACGTCCCGTGCGCTGGGTCGAGACCCGCTCGGAGAACATGGTCGGCATGGGCCACGGACGCGGCCAGTGGCAGACCGTCAAGATCGGCGGTTCCCGCGACGGCACGGTGCAGGCATATCGGCTGAACCTGGTGCAGGACTCGGGTGCCTACCCAGCGCTCGGTGCCTTCCTGTCGTTCATGACCCGCACGATGGCGAGCGGCGTCTACGACATCCCCGAGGTGCAGTTCAACGCGAAGTCGATCGTGACCAACACGACGCCCACGGTCGCCTACCGCGGCGCCGGCCGGCCCGAGGCGACGGCGGCGATCGAACGGGCGATGGACCTCTTCGCCGCCGAGGTCGGCATGGACCCCGCCGAGGTCCGTCGAGCCAACCTCATCCCGTCCGACGCGTTCCCGTTCACCACCCCGACCGACACCGTCTACGACGTCGGCGACTACGAGCGCAGCCTCGATCTCGTCCTCGACGCCGCGGGTTACCCGGAGCTCCGTGCTGACCAGGCCGCACGGCGCGCCGCCGGTGGTCCGGTGCAGTTGGGCATCGGCGTCTCGGTGTACGTCGAGGTGACCGCCGGTCCGCAGGCGGGGGAGGAGTTCGGTCGCGTGGTCGTCCATCCCGACGGGACCGCCACCGCCTACACGGGTGCGTCGAGCCACGGTCAGGGACACGACACCAGCTTCGCCATGCTCGTCACCGACGCGCTCGGCATTCCGATCGAGGACGTGACGATCTCCCACGGCGACACCGACGAGGTCGCTCGGGGCGTGGGCACGTTCGGGTCCCGGTCGCTCCAGCTCGGTGGGTCCGCCATCCACGAGGCGTCCGGACTGGTGGTCGACAAGGCACGCGAGATCGCAGCCGAGCTCCTCGAGGCCGACCCGGCCGACCTCGTACTCGACGTCGCCGGCGGTGCGTTCCACGTGGCCGGCACGCCAGCGGTGTCGCGTTCGTGGTCCGAGGTCGCGGCGGCCGCCGGCCCCGATGGCATCGAGGCCGAGACCGACTTCAAGTCCGCGAGCCCCACCTTTCCCTTCGGGGCGCACGTGGCGGTCGTCGAAGTCGACACCGAGACGGGTCTGGTCCGGCTGGTGCGCATGGTGACGTGCGACGATGCCGGCACCGTGCTCAATCCGTTGATCGTCGAGGGGCAGCGCCACGGTGGCATCGCCCAGGGCGTGGCCCAAGCGCTGTACGAGCACATGCAGTACGACGACGAGGGCAACCCGGTGACGGGCAACCTCGCCGACTACACGATGATCTCGTCGACCGAGTTGCCGTCGTTCGAACTCGTCACGATGGAGACGCCGACGCCGTTGAACCCGCTCGGGGCCAAGGGGATCGGCGAGTCGGGCACGATCGGGTCGACGCCAGCCGTGCAGTCAGCCGTGTGCGACGCGCTCTCGGCGCTCGGCATCCGCCACGTCGACATGCCGTGCACGCCCGAACGTGTCTGGGAAGCGATCCGCTCCCGCTAGATCTGGATGCCGAAGTCCTGGCGGTCGAGCGAACCCTGCTCGATGTCGGTGAGGTCGAGGACGTCACCGGTGTCGTCGAACGTGAACTCCCACACGTGTCCGCAGGTGCGGCAGTGCTGGCGCTGGTACTTGTGCACCATGTCGATGTGATCGATGTAGCCGAATCCGTCGCAGGTGGGGCAGCGACCAGGAACGCCGGCGTGGATGCCTGCTCGGGGCTCGTCGGTGGTGGGTTGCGGCGCTGCGTCGCCGTCGGTCAGGTCGATCGTGTCCTTGCGTCGGAAGAGTCCCATGCGACCTCATTTCTCGTGATGGACGTGGGCCTCCGCCAGGGAGGATCCCGACGTGCACTGTAGTAGGTCGAATGGCCTACTGGGGGACGTTTCCCTCGCCGGTTCGGTCCGAGCGTCCCGCGGCGTGCGTCGATGCGCTAGGAAGGCGACGCCAGAAACACGACGGTCGAAGAGGACGGGGGTGCAACCGTGGAGATCAGCATCACGGTGAACGGCACGGAGCAGCGCCACGACATCGAGCCGAGGACGTTGCTCGTTCAGTTCATCCGAGAAGTGGTCGGCCTCACCGGGACCAACATCGGGTGCGACACGTCGTCGTGCGGCGCGTGCACCCTGCACCTCGATGGCGAATCGGTGAAGTCGTGCACGGTGCTCGCGGTGCAGGCCGACGGGGGCGCCATCACCACGATCGAGGGGCTCGCGCCCTCGGACGACGAGCTGCACCCGATGCAGGAGTCGTTCCGCGAGCAGCACGGGCTCCAATGTGGGTTCTGCACGCCGGGGATGGTCATGGCGGCGACCTCGCTGCTCGACGAGAACCCCGACCCGTCCGAGGCCGAGGTACGCGAGGGCCTCGAAGGCAACCTCTGTCGATGCACCGGTTATCACAACATCGTGGCGGCGGTTCTCGCCGCTGCGAAGACAGGACGCGGCGGCACCGCCGTGGAGGTGGCGCAGTGATCCCCGCCGCCTTCGACTACGTCCGGGCGGACTCCGCCGATGCCGCCATCGCCGCACTCGTCGAACACGGTGACGAGGCCAAGTTGTTGGCCGGCGGGCACTCGCTCGTGCCGTTGATGAAGTTGCGACTGGCCACGCCGAGCGTCCTCGTCGACGTCGGACGACT
>JAPKDO010000086.1 GCA_028822535.1 Acidimicrobiales bacterium | reverse complement strand
TGGCCATGACCGTCATGCTAGCGCCACTCGTGCATGACTATGCAACTTGCTGGATGGAATGGTCCATCGTCATCTGACAGTGCGACAGGGATAGCGTCGCCCCGCCATGGGACACGCACGAACCGGAGCCGGGTGGCGTCGAGCACGAGGCACTTGAGCGTGTGCATGGGAGACCGCTCGCCGAAGCGAAAGCACGTGGTGTCGTCGACGATCCGGCCTTCGACCTCGATCGACATCCGAGCGAGACGACCATCGCGGGAGGCCAGACCTTCGATGCCGTGTGCGGCCACCTGGCGCCGGAGCAGTTGCCCATGGACCGCCCGCTCTGACACGCCACGCTCGTGCACGGACTCGACGACGAATCTGACGCTGCGTCAGATTCGCGTGCCTCCGGAGGTCAGCCGCGGAGACTCGCCGGGAACGTCCCTTCGACCCGCTCGATGATCCGCGTGCGGACATCGCCGACTTCACCGTCGGTGAGGGTGCGGTCAGGGGCCTGGAGCCGGATTCGATAGGTGAGCGAACGGGCGTCGTCGCCGACGCCCTCGCCTCGATAGGTGTCGAACAGCCGGACGAATCCGACCAGCTCGCCGGCGGCGTCGTCGATCGCGTCGGCGACCTCGGTCGCGGACACGCCCTCGGCGACCTCGAAGGCGAGGTCGATGTCGGAGGACGGGAAGCGGCTCACCCGCGTGTAGGTCGGTTCACCGTGGGGGTGGGCGAGGAAACGTTCGACGTCGACCTCGAGCCACGCGACGCGATGCGGGATGTCGTAGGCGGCGAGCACGTCGGGGTCCACCTCGCCGATCGACCCCACGGGGGCTCCACCGACGCGGGCCACGCCCGAGCGCGTCGGGTGCATCGCCGGCATCTCGGCGTTCGCCACGTCGGAGTCGGGCACCGCCAGGCCGTCGCACACGGTGCGCCAGATCGTCACGGCGTCGTTGGCGTCGGCACCGACGACGATCGCAGCGAATACCTCGCGCTCGTCGGGCAACTCGGCATCGGGGTCGTGCGGACGCCGGAAGACGTGGCCGATCTCGAACAAGGCGATGTCCTCGTTGCGATGGTTCACGTTGTGGCGCACGGCCTTCAGGAGTCCGGGTAACAGGGAGGTACGTAGGACGGACTCCTCGGCGACGAGCGGGTTGGTGATCGTGATGCCGTCGCCGGGGAGACCGGCTCGCTCGAGGTCGCCGGGCGCGAGGAACGGCATCGGCGTCGCTTCCGAACAACCCAATCCGGTCAGGATCGATCGCAATGCCCGTCGTTCGCGTTGGCGGACGGTCAGGCCACCGGCGAGCGTCGACACCGGCATGGTCTGACCGAGCCGGCTGTAGCCGTACTGACGCCCCACCTCCTCGACGATGTCCACCTCGGTCTCGGAGTCGAGCCGGTAGGTGGGGAGGGCCACGGTCAGGGAGTCGTCGCCGATCTCGGTGGTGAAGCCGATGGGGTCGAGCAGTGCCTTCATCTCGTCGGCGCCGAGGTCCGAGCCGAGGAGCGCGTTGACCCGTCCGGGCCGCACGGCGATGGGCGTACGGTCCGGCAGGTTGCCCTGGACATCGACCATGCCAGCGGCGAGCGTCCCGCCTGCGTCGCCCAACAGTTCCACGAACCGCGCGTGCGCGAGTGCCATGTCGTCGGTGTCGCATCCACGTTCGAAGCGCGCCGATGCCTCGGACCGGAGCCCGAGCCGCCGGGCGCTCTTGGCCAGCGGCATGCGCTCGAACCACGCCATCTCGACGACGATGTCGGTCGTCGACTCCGAGATCTCGGTGTCGGCGCCGCCCATGATCCCGGCGAGCCCGATCGGCGCGTCGTCGCCGTCGCAGATCAACAGGTCGGCCGCGGAGAGCGTGCGCTCGACGTCGTCGAGTGTCGTCAGCGTCTCGCCGTCGGTGGCGCGTCGGACACGGAACCCGGCACCGCCGAGCGTCGCGAGATCGTAGGGATGCGACGGACGGCCCAGTTCGAGCATGACGTAGTTCGACACGTCGACGATGTTGTTGATCGGCCGCATCCCGAGGAGGGTCAGGCGGTTCGCGATCTTGGGATCGGACGGCCCGACCGTGACCCCCTGGAGGACACGAGCGGTGAACCGACCGCAGCGGTCGGGGTCGTCGATCGTGACGCGCACGAGATCGTCGACCGCGGTGGTGCCTTCGGCGATCTCCGGCTCGGGAAGCCGGAACGGGAGTCCGAGTCGAGCGGCGACGTCGCGTGCGACGCCGGCGACCGACATCGCGTCGGGACGGTTCGGGTTGACCTCGAGGTCGTAGAGGACATCGGCCTCGATGCCGAGCGCCTCGACCAGCGGGGTGCCCGGCGTGAGCGTGCCGGGGAGGATCAGGATCCCAGTCGGCTCGCCCGGCAGGTTCAACTCGCTCGGGCTGCACAGCATCCCGTTCGACCACTCGCCGCGCAGCTTGCGGCGACCGATCTCCATGCCGTTGGGCATCGTGGTGCCGATGGTCGCGAGCGGGACCAGGTCACCGACCGACATGTTGAACGCCCCGCACGCGATCTGCAGCGGCTCGCCGCCGTCAGCGATCTGACCAGCATCGACGTCGACGAGCTGCACACGGTCAGCGTCGGGGTGGACGCGCAGGTCGAGGACGCGGGCGACGACGATCCCGTCGAGACCTTCGCCGAGCACATCCATGTCCTCGACCGCCATGCCGAGGTCGCCCATGACGAGACCCAGCTCGTCGGGTGACATCGACTCGGGGATGGGGGTGAACTCGCGCAACCACGAGAGAAGGACCTTCATCGGAACGGGCTCCTAGAACTGCCGGAGGAACCGGACGTCGTTGGTGATCAACTCGCGCAGGTCGTCGACGCCCGCCTTGGTGATGGCGAGACGCTCGATACCGAATCCGAAGGCGAACCCCGAGAACTCCTCGGGATCGATGCCGCAGTTTCGCAGGACGTTGGGGTGCACCATCCCGCACCCACCGAGCTCGAGGAAGGTGCCATCGGGTCGGATGATGTCGAACTCGGCCGACGGTTCGGTGAACGGGAAGTATGACGGCCGCAACCGCGACGAGAAGTCGCCACCGAAGTAGGCCTTGGTGAACCGATCGATCGTCCCGGCCAGGTCGGTCAGCGAGATGCCCCGATCGATCACCAGTCCTTCGATCTGGTGGAAGACCGGGAGATGGGTGGCATCGGCGGTGTCCTGGCGGAACGTGCGGCCCGGCATGATCGAGTAGATGGGCGGGGGCTGTTCCTGCATGACCCGGACCTGCACCGGGGAGGTGTGGGTGCGCAGCAACGTCTTGCCGGGCTCGCCGAAATCGACGTAGAGCGTGTCGTACATGTCCCGAGCCGGGTGGCCCTCGGGAAAGTTGAGTGCCTCGAAGTTGTAGGCGTCGGTCTCGACCTCGGGACCCTCGGCCACCGTGAAGCCGAGGCCGACGAACACATCCTCGAGCTCCATCGTCGCCTGGGTGACCAGGTGCAGGTGCCCTCGACGCGACGAGCCGAGCGATTCGGTCAGGTCGAGGCGTTCCGCTTCGAGCCGCTCGGTGCGCGCCTGCTTCTCGAGTTCGTGACGTCGCTCGTCCGACCGTGCACCGAGATCGGCCATCGCGTCGTTGACCGCCTGGCCCACCGACTTGCGCTCGTCGGGCTCGAGCTTGCCCAGCTGCTTCTTGAAGGCCTTGAGCGACCCCTTCTTGCCCAGGGTGGAACGGCCGACCTCGTCGAGTTCGTCGACGGTCGTCGCGGCCTCGATGCGGGCCTGCGCCTGGCTCGTGATGCGGGACAGCTCGTCGATCATGGTGCGACAAACCCTGCCCGACGACCGCCCCCGCCCACCAAACGCGTTCCGACGCCGGCAGAGCGGACGATCCCGTTCACGAGCCGTGGATGGCCTCGAAGGCGTCGGCGGGGAGGGTGAAGGAGAACGTCGAGCCCTCGCCGACGGTCGACGTCGCGATGAGTTCGCCGTCGTGGGCTTCGACGAGCCCGCGACTGATCCACAGTCCGAGGCCGGTCCCCGTCGGCCGGCCGTGGTCCCGACGGAAGAACTTCGTGAAGACCCGGGGCAGGTCGTCGGCGGGGATTCCGTCCCCGCGGTCGGTCACCGACACGCGCAGGTCGTCGCCGTCGCGGCCGCCGGAGATCTCCATCCCGAGCGGATTGCCGTACTTCGCAGCGTTCTCCACGAGGTTGGTGAGCACCTGTTCGATCTTGTCCGGATCGGCATAGGCCTCGGTTCCGGTCGCGATCGACACGGCGCAGTCGAGCTTCGGATACGCCATCGCCACCTTCTCGACCACGGACGCGGCGAGCTGACCGAGATCCACCATCTGGCGCTGTAGCACCAGGCGTCCCGTCTCGAGCCGGCTGATGTCGAGCAGCTCGGTCACGAGCCGGGTCACACGGTCGGCGTCGTGGTGGACCTGTTCGAGCATCTCGCGCTTCTTGGCGTCGTCGATGCGGTCCCAGCGGTTCAGCATCAGCGACACGTAGCCCTTGACCGAGGTCAAGGGTGAACGGAGCTCGTGCGAGACCGTCGACACGATTGCGATGCCCGACTTGTCGGAGATCGGGCGGGCGCAGACGACAGCCCGACCCTCGTCGGTGAAGGCGACGGTGAGCACGGCCACGACGTCTTCGCCGTCACTGCGGCGGAAGGTGAGCTCGGTCTCCTTGCCGACGTCGACCACGCCGTCGCGCCACGTCGGACGACCGAGTGCGTCGCGTAGCTCGAACGCCTCGCCGACCGGCTTCCCGATCGCAGCGTCCACGGAACCGAGGAAGGCGACACCGGCGCGGTTCGTCCGCTCGAGCGTGCCGTCGGGGCCGATCAACAGGACGACGTCGGGGAGGAGGTCGAGGTCGAGGTCCATCAGCGTCCCCGTCGTTGCCGGGCCGACTCGAACGCGAGAATCGCACCGGTCATCGCCACGTTGAGCGACTCGACCTCGCCGTGCATGGGAACTCGGACCACGTGGTCGACCGCAACATCGGCCCCGTCGATCAGCCCGTGGGCCTCGTTGCCCAGGAGGATCGCCACGTCGCCGCGCAGATCCGTACGGTCATAGTCCGCGGTTGCAGCGGCATCACCGGCGACCATCGTCATGCCAGCGTCCCGCAACAGTGCGACACAGTCCGCGACGGTGTCGGACTCGAGCATCGGCACCCGGAACAGTGAGCCCGCCGAGGCCCGGATGCACTTCGGGTTCCATGGATCCACCGCATCGGCGCAGGACACTACCGCCGAGGCACCGGCTGCTTCCGCGACGCGCACGATCGTTCCTGCATTCCCGGGGTCGCCGACGCCGACCTGCACGATCACCAGGCCATGGAGCACTGCCGGCGTCGGTGGTGGCGGGATGGTCGCGAGCGCCGCCACCGACTGCGGCGTCACCGGCGACGTCACCTTGGCGAGGGATCCGGCGGCGACCATCTGCACGAGGACCCCGGCGGCCCGAGCGGCGGCGATCGTCTCGGCAGCTCCGGCGCCGCTCGCCCAACCCGTTGCCGGGTCGACCTCGGCGTAGACCTCGACGACGTCGACCGCGGACGCCAGCGCCTCGATCACCAGGGTCGGCCCGTCGATCACGAACTGACCGGCGTCCCGGCGCGCCCTACGGCGCCCCGAGAGGCGCCGTAGGTGCTGCAGTGCTGTCGATCGTGGCCCCGGGAGATCGGGGGTCACGATGGCGAGCCGTCGCTCAGGCGGCACCCGACGACGCGCCGATGGCGGCGTCGGAGGCCGAGACGAGGGCGGCGAACGCCTGGTCGTCGCTCACGGCGAGGTCGGCGAGGTGCTTGCGGTCGACCTCGATGCCGGCTTCCTTGAGCCCGTTGATGAAGCGGGAGTACGTCGTGCCGTGCGTGCGGCAGGCGGCGTTGATCCGCTGGATCCAGAGCTTGCGCATCTCACCCTTGCGCGCCCGCCGATCGCGGAAGGCGTACTGCATCGAGTGCATGACCTGCTCGTTGGCGGACCGGTACGTGCGGCTCTTGTTGCCGTAGTACCCCTTGGCCCGCCCCATGACCTGCTTGCGACGCTTCTTGGCGTGAACGCTGCGCTTGACCCTTGCCATGACTTTGCTCCTCTCGAATCGTTCCTGGAAGTACCTGAGCCCGAAGGCCCGGTTCTCAGATGCCCATCATCTTCTTGATGCGCTTCTCGTCGGCCGAAGAGACGTTCTCGTCACCCTTGAGCCGGCGGAGGCGCTTGGACGTGAACTTCTCGTTGCCGTGGTGACGGTTGGCCTGACGGCGCGTGACCTTGCCGCTGCCGGTCACCTTGAACCGCTTCCGGGAGGTGCGGTGGGTCTTCATCTTGGGCATTGCTCTACCTCAGTGTTGCGTCGTTGGGACATCGTGGCGCCGGGAGCGCCGCGGTGTGGTCAGCCGGCGGAGGCGTCCGGGGCTGGATCTTCGTCGGGGGTCTGGTCGGCGTCGGTGGCCGCTGCCTCGGCCAGTCGGGCTGCTTCCTTGGCCTCTTCCTTCTTGCGGGCCTTGGCGGCTGCCTGGGCCTGTTTGTCGGGACCGAGGACCATGGTCATCTGACGACCCTCCTGGCGAGCGCTGGTCTCGACCCGCCCGACGTCGGACGTGGCTTCGACGACCCGGTCGAGGATCTTTCGCCCGAGCTCCGGATGCGTGGTCTCGCGACCCCGGAACATGAGCGTGATCTTGACCTTGTGGCCCTCTTCCAAGAAGTGAACGACCTTGCGGGTCTTGGTGTCGAAGTCGCCCGGACCGATCTTGGGCCGGTACTTCATCTCCTTGACCGAGGCGGAGGAACTCTTCTTCCGAGACTCCTTCGCCCGCTGGGCCGCTTCGTACTTGTACTTCCCGTAGTCCATGATCCGACACACCGGCGGGTTGGCCTTGTCGGCCACCTCGACGAGGTCGAGGTCCAGTTGGCGTGCGATCGAGAGCGCTTCGGGCAATGGTTTGATCCCGATCTGCTCCCCGTCCGCACCGACGAGGCGTACCTCGCGGGCGCGGATCCGATCGTTGATACGGGGCTCGTCAGCAGCTATTGCCGATCACTCCTCAGCACTCCGGTCCTCCTGTTGGCTCGGATCTCGTGGTCTCGAGAGAGGAAGCGGTGCTGCCGACACGCGGAAACGGACGTCCGAAGACGTCCGCCACAGAAGTCCGGCCGGAGCCGGATCTGATCCACGACCCGGACGCACTCGGAAGTGGCCAGGTGGGGGGCGGGCCCCGCTTTCTCACTCAGTTTTCATTCTGACTCGATCCCAGGGTCTCCCCTGGGTGTCGGCCTATGTTACCGGGGTAGCCCACCCTCGAGGCAAGCGACCAGGAAGGATTGCACCAGATGTCGACCCTGTGGACCCCCGGCGGCGAGATCCCCGTCGACCGGAATGCCCCGGCTGAACCGACGCCGACCCCCACCCCGGACGCCGGTAACCAGGCTTCCCGCGACCAGACTCCCGGCGACCAGATCTCCGATGACCAACTCGACCAGATGCGACGTCAGTTGCTCGAAGCCCCAGCGGCCGACGTCATCGCGCAGCATCTGATGGCGTTCTACGAGTTGGCGGCAATGCACCTGAGCAGCGACGAACCCCGCCTGCCGGACGCCAAGCTCGCGATCGATGCGATCGAGGCAGTCCTCACGGGACTCGCCGGCCGCCTCGGCCCGGCCGAAGAAGCGATCGGCGGCGCGGTCCCCCAGCTGAAGATGGCGTTCGTCGAGGCGTCGGACCGCGTCGCCGACTGACGCGCTTCGAGCCGATCCATCGACGCAACGCGGTCGTCGGTTCACGTTCCGTGACGTTCGGAGTGGACGGCCGGTGCGGACACAACGTGGACCGGAGGGATACCCTGCGATCCGATCCGCGACGAGAGGGGGACGATGGCCACAACCAGCGAGTTCGATCTCGACGCCGCCCATCGGCTCCTGTCGGATCACGTGTCGGACCTCGTCGCCGTCTTCGACACCCGAGGCATTTTGCGGTCGCTCAACCGCTCGGGTCGTCGCATGTTGCGAATCGACGCCAACGCCGATTTGCCGGCGCTGCGCATCGCCGACCTCGTCGCCACGTCCGATCAGGATCGCGTGGACGACATCGTCCGCTCGGTCCACGCCGGCACGCCATGGTCGGGACCGCTCACGATG
Organism: Acidimicrobiales bacterium; assembly: GCA_028822535.1. Lineage (GTDB taxonomy): Bacteria > Actinomycetota > Acidimicrobiia > Acidimicrobiales > Salinilacustritrichaceae > Salinilacustrithrix. The sequence continues at coordinate 5,134 of JAPKDO010000086.1, read as the reverse complement.
CGGGCCACCGCCACCGGGGACTTCCCGACCAGATCGACGCTGTGCACGATCCCGGGCCCCGAGGGGGACGCGATCGGCTGGGTGGCGAAGGACACGACGACGGACCGCGACGTCATCAAATCGCTGCGCGAACGTGCGTTCTACGACCCGCTGACCGGGCTGTCGCACCGTTCGCTCTTCCTCGACCGCCTCGACCTGTTGCTGCGTCGAGTCGACGAGGAGACCACGCCCGTCTGCGTCCTGTTCGTCACGCCGGATCGGTTCAAGGAGAAGGTGAGCCACTTCGAACAGGGCGCCTCGAGCCTGCTGTTGAAGGCCATCGCCAAACGGATCCCCGAACATCTGGACGGGGGTCAGAGCCTGCACCGGTGGGGCGACGAGGACTTCGTCGTGCTGTGCGAGACGATCGCCGACGACGCCGCAGCCGCAGAGGTGGCGGCGCGGATCGCCGAGGCGTTCGTCGAACCGTTCCGCATCGCACGGCGCGAGGTGTACCTCACCGTCTCGACCGGAGTCGCCGTCGGCAGCCCCGGCGAGATGACGACGGACGAGTTGATCCGACACGCCGACGCCGCGGCCCAACTCGCCCGGAGCGTTCCCGGCGGAGCCATCCGCATGTTCGACGCCGAACTTCGGGCCCGTGCGGTCCGCCGCGCCGAGCTCGAAGATGCGCTGCACGGGGCGGGTGAGCGGGGCGAGCTTGTGCTCTTCTACCAACCCGAAGTGCAGTTGCGCACGAACCAGATCGTGGCGTGCGAGGCGCTCCTGCGTTGGCGACACCCCACCTGGGGTGTGGTCTCTCCCGGTGAGTTCATCCCGGTGGCGGAATCGTCGAACCTGATCATCGACATCGGCACCTGGGTGCTGCACGAAGCCTTGACACAGTGCGCGAAGTGGGAGGCCCAGTTCCCCGAGCGTCCGCCCCTCACGGTCGCCGTGAACATCTCGGCTCGCCAGTTCGCGATGGATGACTTCGAGCAGCGGATCGCCGACGTGCTCGACGAGACCGGTTGCCGGCCGTCGAGCATCTGCCTGGAGATCACCGAGGGCGTGCTGCTCGACGATGCCGAGGAGACGATCTCGAAGCTGAACGACCTCAAGGAGCTCGGCGTCCAGCTCGCGATCGACGACTTCGGCACGGGATATTCATCCCTCTCCTACCTGCGCCGCTTCCCCGTCGACATCTTGAAGGTCGACCAAGCCTTCGTGAGCGGCCTCGGCCACGACCCCGAGGACTCGGCGATCGTGCAGGCGGTCGTCCACATGGGACAGGCCCTGCAGATGACCACGCTGGCCGAAGGGGTGGAGACGGCCCATCACGTGATCGAGTTGCGGGAACTCGACTGCGACATCGCGCAGGGCTTCCACTTCGCGAGGCCGCTGCCAGTCGAGGCGTTCACCGCGATGCTCGCTGCGGGAGACGACTGGCTCGATCAGTCGATGGGTTGAACAAGCGCGTCGGTTGCGCTCACGGTTGCGGTGTCGCGAGCGTGCGGGCGCCGGGGTCGATCGTCACCCATTCGGTGAGGTCGCGCGATGACCGACCGACCCAGAGGGTGTGGGCGCCCTCCGCGACCTGCCAGACCGAGGCCGATGGGTCCCAGTGGGCGAGTGCTCGCGCCGGGATCTCGACCGTGGCAGTCGTCGACGCCCCCGCATCCACGTGGACCTTGGCGAACCCGGCGAGCTGGCGTACGGGCCGGGACGGCGGTCCGGCCGGCGGTTCGACGTAGACCTGCACGACCTCCGATCCGGCCCTCGCCGACACGTTCGTCACCGCAGCGCGTACCGTCACCGCGCCGTCGTCGTCGACCGCGGCCGTGACCTCGCCGATCTCGAACGTCGCGTACGACAGGCCGTGCCCGAAGGGGAACAGCGGTTCGATGTCCCGAGCGTCATACCAGCGATGACCGACGAAGAGCCCCTCGGAGTATCGCACCGTCCCGAACTCCCCGGGATAGCTGGTGAAGGCCGGCGTGTCCTGCAGACGGCGAGCGAACGTCGTCGGGAGTCGACCGCCCGGGTCGGCATCGCCGGACAGCACGTCGGCGAGCGCATTGCCGAACTCCTGGCCGGGGTACCACGCCCACAACACCGCCCGCACCGAGTCGACCCACGGCATCGGGATCGGGCTCCCGGCATTGACGACCACGACCGTGTTCGGATTCGCCGCGGCGACCCGCTCGATCAGTTCGTCCTGGCCGGCGGGCAACTCGAAGCTCGACCGGTCCTCGCCCTCGGTCTCGTAGTCGGAGCTGGTCCCGACCACGACGACCGCCACATCCGCACTGCGGGCGGCGGCGACGGCCCGGGCGGTCTCGGCGGCCGGATCCGGCGGCGCGGCGGCGAACCGGAGGTGCGGGAGGACGCCGCGCTCGTCCGCACGGAGCTCGACCGCCAGGTCGTAGGTCGTACCGGCATCGAGCGACCGGACGCCCGACACGGGCTCGAGTGACTGGACCCAGATGGCCATCTTCGGGCCGGCGGTGTCGTCGTCGACCACCGCGTCGCCATCGATGCGGACCCGCGTCCGACCAGCGCCGGCCACCGTGAAGCGCCAGTCGCCCGACTGGTCGGGGGTGAAACGCGCGGTCCAGCGAGCCGAGAACGACCCGAGACCGAGGTCCGGCACCGCAGCACCGAAGAACGACATCGATGCCTCGGTCGACCGGGCCGAGCGATAGGGGTCGCCGCTGAGGTCCGGTGTCCCGAAGAACACTTCGTCGAACCCGCCGCCGTCCAGCAGCGCCGGGTCGATCGGCGATCCGAACAATCCGGCGCCCACACCGCGCGCATGGGTCACGCCGCCGAGTGTGTCGAAACGCTCGCAGATACCGTCGAGCGGCGACACCGAGTAGTGCGGCGTGACCTCACTCGACCCGCCGCCCTGGATGCGGCCGGGCGTTGCGTTGGGGCCGATCACCGCGATCGATGGCGACCCGCCGAGTGGGAGCACCCCGTCATTCGTGAGCAGGACGGTCGATGATGTCGCTGCCCGGCGAGCGAGCGCGCGACGTTCGGGTGTGTCGATCGACGTCTCGTCGACAGCATCGGGTCGGTTGAGCTTGCCGGTCCGGGCATACAGCCGCAGGACACGACGGGCCTTGTCGGCCACATCGACCTCGTCGACGGAACCGTCGCGCACCGCCTTCGCGAGCTCGGGCCCGAACTGGAGGGCCGGGCCGGGCATCTGCAGGTCGAGACCACCGTTGCCCGACGCGACCGTGTCGTGCGTGGCGTACCAGTCGGACACGAGCATCCCCGGCCACTCCCACTCCTCCTTGAGCAGTTCGACCTGGAGCCAATGGTGCTCGGTGGCATGCGTGCCGTTGAGCTTGTTGTAGGCCGCCATGATCGTCCACGGGTCGGCGGCGGCCACGGCGGACTCGAACGGGCGGAGGTACACCTCGCGGAGCGTGCGTTCGTCGACCTCTGACGAGATGCTGTGACGCTCGAACTCGGAGTCGTTGCAGACGAAGTGCTTGAGCGACGCGCCGACGCCACCGGCCTGGAGGTGGGCGATGAACGCCACGCAGAGCCGGGCGGTCAGCTCGGGGTCCTCGGAGTAGCACTCGAAGTTCCTCCCGGCGAGCGGGTGGCGATGGATGTTGACCGTCGGGCCCAACAGGACCTCCGCACCCTTGCTCCGCGCCTCGTCGGCCAACACCGTGGCGATCTCACCGACCAGGTCCGTGTCCCAGGTCGCGCCGATGGCCGAACCCACGGGGAAGCACACCGCCCGAGCGCCGGTCGTGAGATCGCCTCGGGCTCCGGTCGGTCCGTCGGTCACCTTGAGGTCGCCGATACCGAGCCTCGGGATCCCGGCGATCCGCCATGAGTCCTTCCCCGCGGTGAGCGCCGCCTGCTCGTCGAGGTCGAGCTGCGTGAGTAGGTCGTCGATCCTCGCCTCGGTCGCCGGATCGGTGAAGCGGGTCAACGGACCTCGATCCCCCACGCTTCCCAGTGCCCGAGGCGGCCGGCGATCACCGCGAAACCGACGTCTGCGCCGACGTCGATGGTCCGCGAGCCGTCCGCGATGCCCGTGCAGTGGAACCGGTAGGACACGCCGTCGTCACCGGCGATGGTGCCGAGTCCTCGGAATTCGTCGAATTCGGATACGGATCCCCGCTGCGTCCCGAGCGATGCAATGACCATCGGCCGGACGCTACAGGGTGGGTCAGTGGACGATCTTGGAGAGGGGGAGCTCGATGATGTCGCTGGCACCCGCGTCGACGAGCGCCGGGATCAAGACGTTGATCTGGTTCTTTGGGACGACCGTCTCGACGGCATACCCGCCGCCGCCGTACAACTCGTTCACGGTCGGAGCCTTCATGGACGGAATGATCTCGATCACCTTGTCGAGGTCGTCGCCCATGACGTTGAGCTTCACCAGCACCTTGCCTCGGGCCTCGAGCGTGCCGTTGAGCAGCGTGAGGACCTGGTTCATGGCGTGGGCCTTGGCCGGGTCCTGATGGCTCGCCGGGTTGGCGAGCAGTTCGGTGTAGCTCGTGAGGATCGTGTCGATGATCTTGAGTCCAGCGGCACGCAGTGCCCGGCCGGTCTCGGTGATGTCGACGACACAGTCGACGATGTCGGGGACCTTGGCCTCGGTTGCGCCGTAGGACAGCCGGATGTCGGCGCTGATGCCCTGCTCGGCGAAGAACTTCTTCGTCAGCTCGGGGTACTCGCTCGAGACCCGGACCCCCTGGGGAAGGTCCTTGACGGACTCGACCGGCGAATCCTGCGGTACGGCGACGACGATGCGGACCGGCTTGCTCGTCGCCTTGGAGTACTGCAACTCACCGAGGGAGACGACGTCGCTCGACGTCTCCTCGACCCAGTCGCGCCCGGCGATACCGAGGTCGAACAGCCCTTCGGACACGTACTGCGGGATCTCCTGGGGGCGCAGGATGCGGACCTCGTCGATCCGTGGATCGTCGACCGTGGCCTTGTAGTCGACGCTGCTCGACCGGTTGACCTGCAGGTCGGCGGCAGCGAACAGTTCCATGGTCGCCTTCTCGAGCGATCCCTTGGGCAACACGATCTTGAGCACCCGCCCACGCTACGGCCCCATCCCCACCCCACCGAATTCGTTCTGGTCGCGGGGGGGGGGGGGTGCGGGGGCGCCGGGGGC
>JAPKDO010000430.1 GCA_028822535.1 Acidimicrobiales bacterium | reverse complement strand
GAACACGACGGCGATGGCGCCGACGGCCATGAGCGTGTTGGCGGTGAGGTTCTTGTTCATCCGGTCAAGCTCACGGTGGTGGTGGAGCCCCAGAAGACGTACGACAGGAACAGGTTGGTGAGCACCACGGTGATGATGGTGATCCGGATCGCGATGCCGACCGCCTGGCCGACCCCGGCCGGGCCGCCGGTCGCGTGATAGCCGAAGTATCCGTGGATGAGCCCGACCTGGATCGCGAAGACCACGACCTTGAGCAGGCTGTAGAAGACGTCGATCGGTGGCAGATAGAGGCTGAAGTAGTAGTCGTACAGGCCGGGGGACGCACCGTAGATCTGCGTGGTCACGAACCTGGTGCCGAGGAACGACGCGAACAACGCCACCAGGTACAGGGGCACCAGCGCGGCCACCAACGCGACGATGCGTGTGGACACGAGGTAGACGAGGGACGGGATCGACATGACCTCGAGGGCGTCGATCTCGTCGGAGATCCGCATGGCGCCGATCTCGGCGGTGAAGGACGACCCGACCTGGGCCGACAGGGCGACGGCGGCGATGAGCGGGGTGATCTCCCGGGTGTTCGCCAGTGCACCGACGATGCCGATGTAGGACTCCGCCCCGAGTTGTGAGAGCCCTGCGACCGCCTGGACACCGACGGTTGCGCCCACGGCCAGCGCCATGGCTGCGACGACGAAGACCATGCCGCCGCCGACCACGACGGCGCCGGCTCCGGCGACCACGTCGCTGATGTGGCGCAGGACGGTCTTGCGGAACCGGAGTCGCAGGATGACGTCGGTGAACGCCCGCAACAGCACCTCGCCGGCGAACAAGGCGAAGCGGCCGGCGCCCTCGACCCGCCGTCGGGTCAGCGCAACGCCGCGACTGGCCCAGCGCGCGGATCGGGGGCGTACGGCGACGACCATCAGAACACGCGCTGGGGGACGAGGAGTACGTACAAGGACGTGATGACGTAGTTCGCGCTGAAGACGACCAGGAAGGTGACGACCACGGCCTGTTTCACCGCCAGTCCGACGCCGACCGGACTTCGATCGCAACTCATGCCGCGTTGGCAGGCGACAGCGGCGGCGATGAAGCCGAAGAGACCCGCCTTGCCGATGGCGACGACGAGGTCGGACAACCGGACCAGCGCGGTCGCGCCGTTGAAGAACGCCCCCGGCGACACGCCTTGGAGGACCACGTTGAACACGAAGCCACCGCCGATGCCGGCGACGATGACCATCGAGACCAACAAGGTGCCGACCGCGGACGCCGCCCAGAGTCGCGGCGTGACCAGCCGGCCGACCGGGTTCACGGCCATGACCTCCATCGCAGCGAGTTCGTCGCGGATGTTGCGTGCGCCCATGTCGGCGGTCATCGCGGATCCGCCGGCCCCGGCGATGAGGAGCGCCGCGGCGATGGGGGCGGCTTCTCGGATGACGCCCACGATGACCGCGGCGCCGGTGAAGGACTCACCACCGAGCTGGCGGGTGAGTTGTCCGATCTGCAGGGAGATCGTGGCGCCCAGCGGGAGCGCGATCAGGATGACGGGGAGCAGGGTCACCTTGACCAGGAAGTTGGCCTGGACGACGAACTCCGCGCCCCACCGGCGGACCTGCCAGCTCTTGCGCACTCCTTCGAGCGCGATCGACAGCGTGTCGCCGGTGTCGGCGAGTACGCCGGTGACGCTTCCCCTCAACGCCGCTCCTCGGATCGAACGGATCGAACTGGACCGAACTGGCCAGATGCAACAAAGAGCAGAGACTGTCACTTTGTGACGGGGTTCGCAAGTCGCTCTGTGACGTTCGCCACTATGGCATGCGTCACTGTCACGCAGAGGCGGTTGTCGCGTTGCGGCTGGTGACGCTGCGCCGCTTCGTGATGCAGCGGTGTGGGCCGTTCGTGGCTGCGCCGAGCAAGTAGCGTCGCCGACCGAACCTGGAGGGTGGTATCGGTGACGGACGTCGAGGTCGAACGCGAGGGTCTGGTCGGCGTGGTGACGTTGCGGCGCCCGCCCCACAACTTCCTCCATGCCGGGTTGATCGGCGAGGTCGCATCTGCGTTCGAGGCCCTCGACGCCGATCCGGATTGTCGGGCGGTCGTGTTGGCGTCGGAGGGACGTTCCTTCTGTGCCGGCGCGGACTTCTCCGGCACGCGCCCGGATGCCGCGTCCTTCGCCGGCGGGAGCGGCAGCGAATCGTCCGGGGACATCGGCGCAGGCTCGCTGTACCACGAGGCGTTGCGTCTGTTCGCGATCTCGACCCCGGTCGTCGCCGCCGTCCACGGCCCGGCGATCGGCGGTGGTCTGGGGCTCGCGCTGGCGGCCGACTTCCGCGTCACCTGCCCCGACGCTCGCTGGTCGGCCAACTTCGCCCGCTTGGGATTCCACCCCGGGTTCGCGTTGACGGTGACGCTGCCTGAACTCGTCGGCGGACAACAGGCCCAGCGGCTCTTCTACACCGGGGCCCGCATCGACGGACGCGAGGCCGCGGCGATCGGACTCGCGGACGAGTGTGTGGACACGGCGCCCGCAGTCCTGACACGCAGCGTCG
>JAPKDO010000085.1 GCA_028822535.1 Acidimicrobiales bacterium | reverse complement strand
CCGTGGTGGCGCCGCCGCCACCGCCGCTGGCCGCAGCGACCGCCGCGATCTCGCCCTCCTCGCCGTGGTCGTTCGAAGCGGAGTCGGTGCCGCCGCACTGGGTGCCGCCGAAGTCTGCCGTGTCCTGGGTCGACGTCGCCGCCGCGCCGGCGAACCCGCAGCCGCCGCCGTTGAACCCGGCTTCGCCAGAGGTGGCGGTCGCCGTGATCGCTGCGTCGGCGTCGTCGACGCCCTCGACGATCGCTGCGGCACCGTCGCCGCCCTGGCCGCCGACGGCGAGGGTCAGGGTCTCGCCCGGCGTGACCTCGATCGTCGCTGTGGTGGTGCCGCCGAGACCGCCGGGTCCGGGGCCGGCCGTCTGGATACCGGTGTCGTCGTCGAACCCGGCGGCGGCGCTGTCGCCACCCTCCGCGCCGAACGCCTCGACGGTGATCTCGATGACGTCGTCAGGAACGGTCCACTCGACGGTCGATCCGGTGAAGGAGAACGTCTCGTCGATCGTGGCCGCTCCGGCGGCGGTGGGAGCGATGACGGACGTCGCCGAGAGCGCGAGCGCGCCGACGGCGATCAGGGGAAGAGTCTTCATGTCGTTCCCCTCAGGCCACGGGCGCCGGCGGCGGGCCGAGCACTTCGATGTTGAACTCGGCACAGATCTTTGCGACATGACCAGGATCGATCTCCTCCGGCTCGGGGAGCGTGGCGTCGTCGGTCGGCGTGCCGAGGGTGGCGACGAAGCGCTCGAACTGCGCCGGCGTCGACACCTGCAGGACCCGGGCCGTCTCGGACCGCACCTGGAAGGTGTGCGGTCGACCACGAGGGAGCCAGACGACGGCTCCGTCGGTGTGGACGGCCTCGGCGTCGCCGCACGAGAACCACACCTCACCCTCGATGACGTAGAAGAGTTCGTCCTCGACGTCGTGGCGGTGGAGCGGCGGCCCGAAGTTCTTCGGCGCGAGGAACTCCATCACGCTCATGAGGCCGTTCGTGTCCTCGCTCGTGAGCTTGGCCGTGAAGAGGTTGTTGAGGAAGTGGAAATGCTCGCCGTCGCCTCGGGCGATCAGCGTGGGGCTCTGGAGTGTCATGGAACGGACGGTACGAATGCCCCGGCCGCGGTGAAATCCCGAGAGTGAGTGCAAACGACCCCTCATCTGGGGGATACGCCCGTCTGGACCCGTGTCGTACCGTGCGGGAATGGGCATCACGTCGTTCACGGCCGCACGCGATCGACTGGTCGCCGGCACGAGCGAGTCCCTCACGGGTGAGGAAGCGTGTGCCCTCCTGGTCGACGCGATCGGTCTCGTCGCCCCGGCACACGCCGTCGCCGTGATGACCACCGATCCGGACACCAACCTGCCGGCTGGCGGCGTCGTGCGCGGATTCGACAGCAGCGAGTGCGTTCCGTTCTGGGACAACGAACTCCTCGACCCCGATTTCAACAAGTTCAACGCCCTGGCTCGCAGCATCGATCCCGTGGCGACGCTCGCGGACGCCACCGACGGCGACCTCGCACGCAGCCCACGGTTCGTGAAGCTGTACGCGTCCAACGGGGGAAGCGACGAACTGCGCGTCGCGTTCGTGGCGGGAACGTCCTGCTTGGCCATCGGCGCGTTCGTCCGCTGCGACGGCGAGTTGTACTCCCCGACCGAGGTCAACGACGTACGCAATCTCCTGGTGCCCTCCACCAACCTCCTCCGCTCGGCACTCGGCCAGATGAGCGACCCCCTCACGCCGCAAGGCCCGGTCGTGGTGCTCCTCGACACCGACTGCAACATCGTGAGTCAGTCCGAGGACGCCGAAGCGGTGCTCGAGGATCTCCGTGTCGACGTCGACGACGGGCTTCCCGGCACCATCCGGGTCGCCGCGTCCCGGGTACGGACCAGCCGATCGTCGTCCCGTTTCACGACCCGCCTGCGAGGGACCAGCGGTCGATGGGTTCGCGTCCACGTGACCCCGATGGCGGGGGACGACGGCACCGTCTCGGTGATGATCGACGGCGCCCAGGCCGGCGATCTGGTGCCGATCCTCCTCGATTCGTACGGCCTCACCGACCGCGAGAGCGCCATCGTGCTCCTCGTGTGTCGGGGGATCGGGACCAAGGAGATCGCTGCCGGCTTGTCGATCTCGGTCCACACGGTCCGTGACCATCTGAAGTCGATCTTCGAGAAGTCGGGGGTGACCAGTCGCGGCGAGCTCGTCGCTCAACTGTTCTCGAACCACGTACTCGAGCTCTTCGAGGACAACGTCGTCCACGTGTAGACCTCCGCCACCGCCCGAGGGTCCTTGATACGGGTCCCTGTGGGGAGCACCATTGAGTCGTGCCGTTGTCCGACGATGATCGCGAGATCCTCGACTTCGAGCGCTCGTGGTGGCTCGAACCGGGCGCCAAGAGCGTGGCCATCCGACGCGACCTCGGGCTCTCGGCGTCGACGTACTACCGGCGCCTGGGCGTGCTGATCGACGATCGCGATGCCCTCGCCGCCGACCCGTTGCTGGTGCGACGGCTGCGGCGCGATCGGGCGGAACGACGCAGAACGCGCCACACTGGCCCCCGATGGAAGCGGAGCCACCCGTGAGTGAAGAAGCCGAACCCACACGGCGGAGACGCCGGCAGCCCCAGAAGCCGCCCGAGCCGCAGGGCTCGCCGGTCAAAGGGGCGATCCTGGTCGTCGTCGCCGTCGTCATCGGTCTGGTGCTGTTGCGCGACGACGGTGCGAGCACCGCCCAGGTCGCCGTCGGCGCCGAGGACAATCCGGCCGACGCCGAAGACACCGACACCACGTCGTCGACGACCTCGACGACCGCAGCGCCGCGCCCGAGCTCCGAGGTCAAGGTGCTGGTCGCCAACGGCTCCGGCGTCAACGGCGCCGCCGGCGCACAGACGACCGAACTCGAAGCGCTCGGCTACGTGACGGCCAATCCGACCGACGCCGAGCGCGTGACGGCCACGGTCATCTACTACACCGATGGCTACGAGCCCGAGGCGAAGGCACTGGCGACCTCGATCGGCGCGGACGAGTCGGCCGTGGCCATGATCCCGACGCCCGCACCCGTCGGCGACACCCAACTGTCGAACCTGTTGATCGTGTTGGGCCCGGATCTCGCGACCTCCGGCTAGAGACGTTCAAGCCTTGGCTTGGGGGACCCGTCGTGTACGGGTCTCGATGCGATAGGCGATCGCTCCCTCCACGGGAGCGGCGTCGATCCCGTCCGGCGGTGCGACGATCACCGCGACCTCGCCGGTGATGTCGGTCCGGTCGGAGCGTGCGGCGCCATCCGTCAGGTCGTAGGTCGTACGTGACCGACTGGTCTGCTCGCCCCGCACCGTGACCTCGCCGTCGGCGGTCTCGATCGTGCTGCGGATGGGTACCTCGAGGTCGACCACGACGACGGCGACGTCGTTGCCGTCCACGACGCCGAGCGCGTCGATGCGTCCCGTTCCACGGACCACGATCGGGTCCGCTTCGCCGGCGATCTCCACGACGCGCTCGATCACCCACGCCGTCCCCGGTTCGAGCGGACCGGGCGGAGGGCTCGCCACGTCAGCTGGCAGGTCGGTCGCCAGGTCGAGACCCAAGGCGTCCGCCGGGACCCCCTCGACGAGGTCGATCGCCGTCAGGCGGTCACCGCGGTCGAAGCGCACGTCATAGGTCCGTTGCGTCGTGCCGTCGCGCTCGAGCGTGACCTCGATGCGGACTTCGTCGTCGTCCACGGCGATCACGCGTTCGGTCGCGTCGAGCACGGACGAGGCGTCCTCGGTCGTGGTCTCGCCCTCGATCGTGCGAGCGACCTCCGTGCGCACATCGGACCGGAAGCGGTAGGCGTCGCCGACCGCGGGTTCGAATCGGATCTCGATCGTGTGCGGGTCACACCCCGACAGGACCAGGAGGCTCAGTGCCACGAAGAGGAGACGTCGGATCGGCATCGGATCGCAGTGTGGCAGAGGAGAGGCCCTACCCTTGCGGCCCGTGACGCCGGACCAACTGCGCTCCGTCCTCGGCTCGGCGCCGGAGTCGACCGCCCTGCTGTTCGACTTCGACGGGACGCTCGCTCCGATCGTGGCGGACCCCGACGGCGTGGTCGCTGCCGCGGGTGCGCTCGAGTTGCTGGGCCGCCTCGCCCAGCGGTTCCGGACGGTCGCGGTCGTCAGCGGCCGTCCTCGCTCCTTCCTCCGCCCGATCGTTCCCGATGGCGTCGACATCTCCGCCCTCTACGGCCTCGAGTCACGGATCGCGGGGGTCGACGCCGACCACCCCGATGCCGAGGTCTGGCGAGGCGTCGTGGACGAGGTGCTCGCCACGTGCGCACTCCCGCCCGGCGTCGTCGTCGAGCCCAAGGGCTACTCGCTGACCGCGCACTTCCGTCGTGTCCCTGATGCGGCTCCGGCCGTCGAGGCGTGGGCGGAGGAGACGGCCGCAGCGACCGGCCTGCTGGCGCGCGCCGCCAAAGCGTCGATCGAGTTGCATCCTCCGGTCGACGCCGACAAGGGATCGGCCGTGCATGCGCTGGCCGAGGGGTGCTCTGCGGTCTCCTACGTCGGCGACGACGTGGGTGACCTCCCGGCCTTCGACGCACTCGACGGACTCGCTGCGCAGGGTGTCCAAACCGTCAAGGTCGTGTCGGCGGGTTTCGAGGTCCCCGACTCGATGGCGGCGTCGGCCGACGTGGTCGTCGACGGCCCCGACGACGTCGTCGCCCTGTTCGCTCCGCTCGCACCCCTCGTCCCGGACGCTGCGTCGGGCGCCTGATGCGCGTCGTCGCCGCTTCCGACAAGTTCCGGGGAACCGCGACTGCCCCCGAGGTGACCGCGGCCATCGGTCGGGGCGCCGCGACGGCGGGCTGGGCCTGCGACGAAGTCCCGGTCGCCGACGGAGGCGAGGGGACGATCGACGCGCTCGGTGGTGCGAACCGGAGCGCGACCGTGCGAGGACCGCTCGGGGACCCGGTCGAGGCTCCGTGGCGCCTGGATCGCCGGACCGCCACCATCGAGATGGCTGCGGCCTCCGGGCTGGTCCTCGCCGGTGGTGCCGACGGGAACGATCCGATCGGAGCCGACACCCACGGCACCGGCGAGTTGATCCACCTTGCCGTCGAGTCGGGCGCGCGGCGCGTCATCGTCGGCCTCGGTGGTTCGGCGACGACCGACGGGGGGCTGGGAGCGCTCCGCGCCATGCACCCGCTCCCGCGCTATCGCGCCATCGATCTCCGTGTCGCGTGCGACGTGCGGACGCGTTTCGTCGATGCTGCCGAGGTGTTCGGACCGCAGAAGGGAGCATCGGCGGCCCAGGTGCGCCTGCTGCGCAACCGGCTCGAGCGGCTGGCGGACGTCTACGAACAGGACCATGGCGTCGACGTGCGTGACCTCCCGCGTTCGGGGGCGGCCGGGGGCCTCGCCGGGGGCCTCGCCGCGATCGGGGCCACGCTCGAGGACGGCTTCGACCTCATCGCCGACGAAGTCGAGCTCGACGAGACGATCGCGGGCGCCGACCTCGTGGTGACGGGCGAGGGCTTTCTCGACGACGAGTCGTTCGACGGCAAGGTCGTCGGTGGCGTGGTCGAACTCGCCGACTCGCTCGACGTCCCGGTGTTGGCGGTGGTGGGGCAGGTCGTCGACGGTGCCGGCGAGGGTCGTACTGCGGGCGGGCAGCCGTTCCGCGTCGTCTCGCTCGTCGAACGCTTCGGTGAGCGGCGGGCGATGCAGGAGACGGCCGAGTGCATCGAGCAGGTCGTGGCCGAGGAGTTGGCGTCGCGCCCGTGATCGGGCGGTCGGTCGGCTATCGGTTCGCTCGTGATGCCAGGACGGCCCAGATCACGGCGATCGCTCCGCCGACGAGCAGCACGAACTTCAGGATCGAGAAGACCGCTCCCACGATCCAACTCAGGACGACCAGCGCAGCGATGATCCCGACCACGGTCAGGACGAGGCTCGGCAGTAGGCGAGGAGGGCGTTCGACGTCCATCTCGCCACGATAGGAGGGGCCACGGCAAGCCGCAGGCGTTCCGGTACGGTTCCCCTGATGTTCGATCGGGTTGCGGTGGCGGGGCGGGCGGCGTGGGCGCTGCTCGGGCTGTGCGCTGCGACCGCCGTCGTCTTCTGGATCGCCTGGCAGTTCAAGGTCGTGTTCCCGCCGCTCGTGCTCGCCGGTGCGATCGTGTTCATCCTCAATCCGGTGGTCACCGGTCTCGCCAACCGGGGGATGCCCCGCGCCGGCGGAACGGCACTCAGCTACCTCGGGTTCGTCGGCATCCTCGTGCTGCTCGGCTTCCTCATCGCTCCGCTCGTGCAGACGCAGGCCGAGGAGTTGGCCGACCAGTGGCCGATGATCCGCGACGACCTCGAGGACGGGTGGAACGACTTCTCGGAACGGACCAAGGAGGACAACTGGTTCGTCGAGGTCCCGAGCGTCGATGAGATCCGCGACCAGTTGGGCGGCACCACGTCGGAGGAGGTGGAGGCATTCGACGCCGCCATCATCGAGGCCGAGGATGCGCTCACCGAGAGCGGGGACGGTCAGGTCGCGACCCGGCTCGGCGACGCCGCCGGCGGGATCCGACGTGAGCTCGATTCGGAGGGCGGCTTCACCGAGCAGTTGAGCGTCGTCCGCGAGATCGGCACGCGCATCTTCGAGATCGGGCTGATCTTCATCCTCGCCCCGATCATCGCGTTCTACCTGCTGGTCGACCTGCCCCACATCGGCGTGATCATGCGCAAGCTCGTGCCCGACCGGGCCAAGCCGCAGGTGTTCCACGTCGCGCATCGGCTGAATCACACGATCGGCGGCTACTTCCGCGGCCAGCTGGCCGTGGCGCTGATCGTCGGGACCATGGTGAGCGTCGGCCTCGGCATCCTCGGGCTGCAGTTCTGGATCATCGTCGGCATGATCGCCGGGCTCTTCAACATGATCCCGCTCATCGGACCGTGGGTGGGTGCCATCCCCGGTGTCGCCATCGCGATCACGACCGAGGACTTCGGGACAGCGCTGTGGGTCGTGGCGATCATGACGATCGCCCAACAGATCGACAACCACTTCATCTCCCCGCTCGTCATGCAGCGCACGACGAGCCTCCATCCCGCCGTCGTGATGCTCGCTCTGCTCGCCGGTGGTTCGCTCGGCGGGTTCTTCGGGCTGTTGCTCGCGGTGCCGCTCACGGCGACCGTCAAGGTCGTCGTCGGTCACCTCTGGGCCGTGTACGTCCTCGAGACGCCGCTCGACCAGGTGCTCGAGGACGAAGCGATTCCCCCCGAGTTCGACGCCGGCATCCTCGAGCCGCTCGAGAACTACGTCGAGGGCGACATCGACGACACCGCAGCAGCCCGCTCGGGCGACGAACGTCCGGCCGAGTCGGTCGTCGACTCGTGACTCGCCGCCCAGTGCCTGTGCCCGGTCAGGCGCTTCGGCGTCGGTAGCTGGGCAGTTCGATCAGCGGCGCCAGTTCGTGCTGCGACAACAACAAGGGTTCTCGGTCGGGTCGCTTGAGCACCACCGGGTGGTCGGCGCGGGTCTCGAGGCCGGCGCGTCCGAGCGCGGCCCGCATCACTGCGGTGGCCTGGGGGCCGAGCTCGTCGAGGGTCCGGTTCCGGTGGTGACGCTCGCCGAGATCGACCTCGGCGATCCCCTCGGCTCCCACCGTGCGGGCAACGTCGATCAGCAGGGCGATGTCGACGCCGTAGTCGTCCACGAACGGCAGGCGTTCCAGGAGCCGTCGCCGGCCGCCGTACTCGCCCGCGAGCGGCTGGCCGATCGACGCGAGGTCGGGGAACAGGTTGGCGAGGATCGGTCGTGCCACCAGTTCGGTCACACGCCCGCCGCCGTCCCCGCCCACCAGCGGGCGAGCGTACGTGCCCTTCACGAACGAGACCTCGGGATGATCGAGCAACGGCGCGGCGAGGCCGGTGACGAAGTGGGAGCCGAAGTGGTCGATGTCGGCGTCGCACCACAACACGAGGTCGCCGCTGCTCTCGTGGAGAGACTTCCAGAGCGCCTGGCCCTTCCCCGGTCCCGTCGCCTCGGGGAGCGTCGTGCGGGCGTCGACGACCTCGGCTCCGGCCTTGCGGGCCACGGCGGCGGTGTCGTCGGACGAGTGGTCGTCCACGACGATGATCTCGTCGACCAACGGCACCGTCTCCATCAGGTCGGTGCGGATGGTCTCGACGATTGTGCCGACCGTGGATTCCTCGTCGCGGGCGGGCAGGCACACCGAGATGGTGTGGTCGCCCTTGCGGCGGACGAGATCGGCGGCATCGTGGTCGCGATGTGTGCTCCGGTGGAACGGCACGCAGGAAGTGTCGTCGGACCGGCCCGTCCCGGGCAACCTGTGACAGGCGACCGGTGACCGGCACCCGCAGGGAATGTCCCGGCCGCCGATGCCGTTAGCATCAACGACCCGTACCGAAGCAGAGGTTCTTCTCCCATGAGCGTCACCGTCCGCATCCCCACCACCCTCCGTCCCCTCGCCGGCGGCTCGTCCGAGGTCGAGGTCGAGGGCGGCACCGTCGGTGACGTGCTCAAGGCGCTCGATTCGGCCCATCCGGGCTTCAGTGACCGCCTCCTCGACGACGAGGGCGGCCTGCGCAAGTTCGTCAACATCTTCGTGGCCGATGACGACGTCCGTTTCCTCGATGGCCTCGCCACCCCCGTGCCCGACGGCGAGACCGTCGCCATCATCCCCGCCGTCGCCGGCGGCTGAACGAACGGGCGGGCCGCTCCGCCGCAACCGCTCCACGGCGTCCACCCGCCCGCTGCGCTGACCCGCTGCATGGGGCAACGCTCCGCTGACCTGCCTTCCTGGGGCAACGCGCCGATCGGCGCGTTGCCTCGACATACCTGAGGTAGCGCGCCGAACTTTCGGTCGCCGGGAGCGTCAGGACGCCCGGTGCTCGCCCAGGCGCAGTTCGCCGGCGAGTTCGTCGAGCCAGCGGCGTTCGCCTGGAACGAGGTGGTGTCGATGCAACGGCGCGATCGACCAGCCGAGCCGTTCGATCGCCTGGCGGCGTCCCTCGTCGTGTTCCACGCTGTCAACCCGGTGCCACTGGAACGAGTCGTACTCACGGACGACCTTCTGGTCGGGCCAGGCCAGATCGACGCGGGCGACGAAGGACCCGTCCGCATCCTCGATGACGTGCTGGGTGGCGGGGGAAGGCAGTCCCGCGAGTCGGATGAGTCGGATCGCCGCTGCTTCCGCCATGGAATCCGGCTTCATCGCGTCGGTCCAGGTGGCCAGCACCCGCCGCATCCGTCCACCACCGATCCTTCCGGGCGCGGCTTCGAGGCGCTCCGCGACCTCGACGATGAGCTCGAGGGTGGTGACCCGACGGGTGATGCCTTCGTTGACGACGCGAGCGAGCGCCTCGACATCGAGGCTCTCGGCCGAATCCACGATCGACCGCGCCACCGTCGTCACCGGGAGGCGCTTGCGGCGCGTGCAGTCGGAGGCAGGCAGCGGACTCCGGTGTAACTCGCCCAGACGGTTGCTGCTCGACGATCCGGGTGGCAACACCAGTTGGGGCTCCGGCGGCGCGACGACGTCGAAGTCGTGGAGGAACAGGCCGGAGACGTAGGAGGCCCTCGCGCGGGGATGTCGCTGGAGCGCAGCGGCGATGTCCTGGACAGGCGTGCGAGTCCCCGCGATGCGGTAGAGCCCCCGGATGATGCGTTCGAGCAGTCGGTCCTCGACGAGGTTGGCGATCTCGTCCCAGGTGAGTCCCTCAGATCGAAGGACCGCCGTGGTCAACAGGTCATGGTGTTGCTCGGCGTGGGTCCGGGCCCGGCCGAGCTTGGCGGTTGAACGCATGGCGCCATCCTCGCCCGCGACCTCTGACAGGAACGCCAGAGTGGGGGGGCAGCGGCCGATCAGCCCAAGGTTCGGCGCGTTGCCACACGCATACCGTGCCAACGCGCCGATCGGCGCGTTCGCTCGACGGCGGGCGACCGGGCTCGCACGACGGCGGGGGTCGGGGTTCGCACGACGGCGGCGGAGCGACGATTGGCAGTCTCGGCTTGCGAGTGCCAGCGGCAGGTGGTTGGCTGTTGGCAGTCTCGATTGGAGACTGCTAATTCCCGATCAGCCCCGCCTGTACCAGGAGTCAACCGATGGCCAAGATGATCGCCTTCGACAGCGAAGCACGCCGCTCGCTCGAAGCGGGCATGAACAAGCTCGCCGACGCCGTGCGCGTCACCCTCGGCCCGAAGGGCCGCAACGTCGTCCTCGACAAGAAGTGGGGCGCCCCCACGATCACCAACGACGGCGTCTCCATCGCCAAGGAGATCGACCTCGAGGATCCCTACGAGAGGATCGGCGCCGAACTCGTCAAGGAGGTCGCCAAGAAGACCGACGACGTCGCCGGTGACGGCACCACCACGGCCACGGTTCTCGCCTGGTCGATGGTTCGCGAAGGTCTCCGCAACGTCGCGGCCGGCGCCAACCCGATGTCGCTGAAGAAGGGCATCGAGCAGGCCACCGAAGCTGCGGTCGACTCGATCCGCAAGCTCTCGGTCGAGGTCGAGGGCAAGGAACAGATCGCCCAGGTCGCCGGCATCTCCTCCGCCGATGCCGAGATCGGCAAGACGATCTCCGAGGCCATCGACAAGGTCGGCAAGGACGGCGTCATCACCGTCGAGGAGAGCCAGACTTTCGGCATGGACATGGACCTCGTCGAGGGCATGCGCTTCGACAAGGGCTACATCTCGCCGTACTTCGTCACCGACCAGGACCGCATGGAGGCCGTGCTCGACGACGCCTACGTGCTCCTCGTCAGCTCGAAGATCACCGCCGTGCGCGACCTCGTGCCGGTGCTCGAGAAGGTCATGCAGTCGGGCAAGCCGCTCGCCATCATCGCCGAGGACATCGAGGGCGAAGCCCTCGCCACCCTCGTCGTCAACCGCATCCGCGGCACGATCAAGGCCGCCGCCATCAAGGCGCCTGGCTTCGGTGACCGACGCAAGGCGATGCTCCAGGACATGGCCGTCCTCACCGGTGGCCAGGTCATCTCCGAGGAGATCGGCCTCAAGCTCGAGAACGCCACGCTCGACCTGCTCGGCACGGCCGCCAAGGTCGTCGTCACCAAGGACGAGACCACCATCGTCGACGGTGGCGGTTCGGACGAAGATCTCGAGGGCCGCATCGCCCAGATCAAGAACGAGATCGACAACACCGACTCCGACTACGACCGCGAGAAGCTCCAGGAGCGTCTCGCCAAGCTGAGCGGCGGCGTCGCCGTGCTCAAGGTCGGCGCGGCCACCGAGGTCGAGCTCAAGGAGAAGAAGCACCGCATCGAGGACGCCGTCAGCACGACGAAGGCGGCCATCGAAGAGGGCGTCGTCGCCGGTGGCGGCACCACCCTGCTGCGGAGCCGGGAAGCGGTCGACAAGCTCGCCAAGAAGCTCAAGGGCGACGAGTCGACCGGCGCCCGCATCGTGTCGCACGCCCTGGCCGAGCCGCTCAAGCAGATCGCCCGCAACGCCGGCCTCGAAGGCGGCGTCGTGGTCGACCGGGTGCTCTCGCTCGAGGGCCCCACCGAGGGTCTCAACGCTGCGACCGGCGACTACGAGGATCTCGCCAAGGCGGGCATCATCGACGCCGCCAAGGTGACCCGTTCGGCGCTG
The DNA here is from genome assembly GCA_028822535.1 of Acidimicrobiales bacterium. Taxonomy (GTDB): domain Bacteria; phylum Actinomycetota; class Acidimicrobiia; order Acidimicrobiales; family Salinilacustritrichaceae; genus Salinilacustrithrix. The sequence goes on along the minus strand of JAPKDO010000085.1, from coordinate 1,673 downwards.
CAGAACGCAGCATCGGTTGCCGGCCTGCTGCTGACTACCGAAGCCATGATCGCCGAGAAGCCCGAAGAGGGCGGCGGCGGCGGCATGGGTGGAATGCCTGGCGGCATGCCTGGTGGCGGCATGGGCGGTATGCCCGGCATGATGTAAATCGACTTCGCTATACATTGCGAAGCAAAAGAGGCGTGGGGCAAAAGCTCCACGCCTCTTTTTTTTGCCCGCGTACTGTCGGCGAGCAGTGCCACGAATTATTGAAATTGATTCTCACTGTCAGCACGCGGTTGACGCCAACCCGAGAGATCGCAAAAAAGGAAACCGCATCGGGCTCTTTTTTGAAATTGATTTTCAGTGTCAATCTTAATTTTTATATAATTATGCGTGATAAAACTTCTCCCGCCGGACGCTGCCTGCTAAAGATGGTTTGAGATTTTTCCACCCGGCAAGGAGGCCGTGAAATGAAGGGCAATAAAAAAGTTATCGAAGCGCTCAACGATGTACTCACCTCGGAACTCACCGCGGTGAATCAATACTTCGTTCACTACCGCATGCAGCAGAACTGGGGCTACGAACGTCTCGCCGCTCATAGCCGCGAAGAATCCATCGGAGAGATGAAGCACGCCGACGCTCTGATCGAGCGCATCTTGTACCTCGACGGCATTCCCAATGTGCAACGTCTCAACAAAGTCGGCGTCGGCGAAACCGTTAAGGAGCAGCTCGAAAGCGACCTCGCTCTTGAAGTGGATGCGATCGCCAGACTACAGACGGCGGTCAAGACGGCCTTCGAGACGGCCGATACTGGATCACGCGAATTGTTCGAACATATTCTGGTTAGCGAAGAAGAACATCTCGACTTTCTGGAAACGCAACTATCTCTAATCGGCGAACTGGGCGAAGCGATTTATCTTTCCCATCAAATCCACAAGGACAGCTGAACCGACGGACTGCCATCGAGATCCTCGCCTTGCGATCTCGATGGCAGACTAATGGAGTGGGCTCCGGTAGGATTCGCCGACAATATCGACAGGGCGAGCTGCGTCAAAAACTCTGATGCTTCCGTCCGAACTGATCATTTCCACCCGGATTGCGTAGTCATTATGTTCCTCACGCCGGGTGGTCATGGCGGGATCGGGAGCGCAGGAGAAAACCACCTCATAGCGCAGAGTCAGCCCCTCACCCGGTCGGAGCTCTCGAGAGCCGCTACTCCCCATTGATAAACTACGTGGATCCAATGCGACCAGGGGCTCAGGACAACTCGTGCTCGGATCGAGGGGGTCTACCACCAAACGAGTTCGACTCGCGATAATATCGGGTGTGAGCAACGTCGGTTGCAACCCCTGATTGCGCAAACGGAACTTTACCTTTTGGCGCACCATCGGCCGCTTCACACCGAGGCGAGCCCGTCGGGGAACTCGCAGTCTTTCCGCTCCGAAACTGTCCCACCCCTCAGCGACCGCAGGGAGTTCTTCCTGCTCAGGAACTGCCGGGAGTGGCCCGCCTGTTCCGGTGATCGCAAAAAGTGTGTGCCGGCTGCCCACGTACAAACGTGGCTGTCCGACAATTCTGCCGGTCACGGCATCGCGCACAACCTCCCCGGTAGCGTCGTACTCCGGGAGTACGCCGATCACAGGAGTTTGAAAACGAACGCGACCGCCCAGCGTATGCTGCCACAGAATGCG
>JAPKDO010000429.1 GCA_028822535.1 Acidimicrobiales bacterium | reverse complement strand
GCGTAGAAGTACGCGTCGGACGAGACCGTCATCGCCCGCTGCATGTCGACGTCGCCGTAGGCCTTGGATCCTGCGTTCCGGAAGGTGCAACGGCCGGTGCATTGCTCGAGGGTGTACGACCCGGTGTCACGGAACACGTCCTCCGGACGGCGCAGACCCGCATCCAGTGCTGCGTATCCGGTGAAGAGCTTGAACGTCGAACCCGGCGCGTACTGGCCCTGCACGGCGCGGTTGTTGATCGGGTACGAGTTGGCCGGATCGGTCAGATATGCCCATCGGTCAGCGGAGATACCGTTGACGAAGTCGCCGGGGTCGTAGGTCGGCGCGCTGGCCATGGCGAGCACCGCCCCGTCTTGTGGATCGAGGACCACCACCGATCCCCCCGTGGCCGCGTGAGGCGGACCGTTTCGAGGCTGACGTGCCCGGGCTGCGTCGAGGGCTTCGACCAGAAGGTCCTCGGCGTAGGCCTGGATGCGTACATCGATGGTCAGGGTGACATCGTTTCCGGGTATCGCGGGCCGGGACAGTTCTTCGACCACTCGGACGGGCCGGCCCCGGCTGTCGACCTCGTAGGCGATCTGCGCGGACCGGCCGCGCAGTTCGGCTTCGTACGCCCGCTCGATTCCGCTCTTGCCGATGCGGTCACCGCGTACGTAGGGGCGTTCGTTGTCGGCTCTCGCCTCGAGCTCGGCGTCGCTGATCTCGCCGATGTAGCCGACGAGATGGGCGGCGCGGGTCCCGAAGACGTAGCGGCGCACAGGTCGCCGCTCCACGGCCACTGTCGGGAACTCGTCAGCGTGTTCCTCGACGTAGATCTTGAGTTCTTCGGTCACGTCGCTCGCGACCGGAACTGGGGCGTAGCGCGAGAAGCGCACGTCTCGCACGCGGTCCCACAACTCCTCAACGGTCGTCGGCGTCCCGTATCGGGTGAGCTCATCCGCCAATCGCGCCAGCATCTCCTGTTGAGTCGATTCGCTGAGCTCGTCGAAGCGTGCTCTGTCGACCGTTGCGACGGTGGAGGCCCGGTTGTCGACCAGTACCTGCCCGTCGCGGTCGAGGATCCGGCCGCGTGGAGCCTCGACCTGGACGATTCGCAGCCGGTTGGACTCGGCAGCCTCTATGAACTCGTCGCCTGAGAGCACTTGGAGGTACCACAGCCGGGCGAACAGTGCGGCAAACAGTGCCACGACGACGACTGCGAGAATGGCGAGGCGGAGCGGGTGGGCTGCGCCTCGCTGCCCTCGGTTCATCACCGTCGCTCGCCGAGCGGTTCATTCCGGCAGTCCATTAGTTCGACAACTGTAGTAATAAGGGTTCGATGGGCAAAGTCGCCCAGGAAGCCGATTCGGGAGGATCATGATCGTGTTGGCGCATCAAGGCGGGTGGGACGAGACGTTGTTCGTCCTCCTGCCTCTCGTGGTGTTCGGCTGGCTGCTGTGGCTCGCGCGCCGTCGTGTCGATGCGAATGACGGCGCCGAAGATGACGACAAGCAAGACGGCCCGGCACGATCCGAGCCGATCGACTGAACTGGCTGTCGGCCCGATGCGAGCTTCTGAGGGTCAGCTCGCCGACGGAGGCCCGACAGTGGCGGCGACGCTGACGCCCCTGCCGCTGATGGCCGTCAGCCGCCGTCGTCGGCGTGCTCGCGCATCGGTTCCCCTACTGCTGGGTCGGGGACGTAGCCCGTGGGGTCAGATGGAAGACCATCCCGGTCGCGCACCTGATCCATCTCCGCGACCTCTGACTTCTGGTTCCGGGCCATGCGTGCCGCCAAGTCCCTCACCCACGGGTCTTCGGCGTTCTGCGCGGCGTACTCGGCCATCGCGATGCCGCCGAGGTGGTGATCGCGCATCAAGGCGAGGAACAACGCGTCGACGTCCGCGGCCTCGTCGCTGTTCCGCAGTGCATCCAGCTCCTCGGGCGAAGCCATCCCCGGCATTGCGTCGGGTTCCATCCCCATCCCCATCCCCATCCACGTCATCGCCTGCTCGGGACGTTGGTCGATGGAAAACCCCCAATCTCGCAGCTGGCGATCCATCAATCCGATCTCGTAGCTCTGGAAGTAGAGGATCTCTCGAGCAAAGATCCCCGCACCACCGGTCGATCCGTTGTCGACCTGGGTCAACGACATCGCGACCGCCTGCTGATGGTGATGGATCATGTCCTGAAGGAAGCCGACATCCACCGATGCGGCACCCGGAGCGCGATCCGCTCGCTCCCCGACGAAGTACGCCACCGCCCCACCCAGGAACGCGAAGACCGCGGCGAGTGCCAACGTCTGCAGACCCGACACCGGCACGAATCGTCCTGCTCGCCCGGTAGTGGTGTCCCCTTGGCTCTGTGGTGGGAGGTGATCACGGTCCATCACCAAAACCTACGGTGACGAGCATCGGTGGAGGCCTTCGCCCCTTGGTTCGCGCACTCGGTCTGGCGCGCTGCGGTCAGCAGGCATCAATATCTACAAGCGTCGAAGTTCATGGCCGGTCCTGGTGGAGACGATTCGTTGACGGTCCTGTTCCACCGCAGCGCCGGCTCGACCGAGGGGCGTGAC
>JAPKDO010000084.1 GCA_028822535.1 Acidimicrobiales bacterium | reverse complement strand
CCCAAGACCGCCGCCCTCCGGGACCAGCTCCGGTTCCTCGACGGTCGCGGCCGCTCGCTCACGCCCGGGTAGCGTCGTCGGGCCGTGACCGACATCTCTCCAGAACCGTCACTCGAACGAGCGAAACACGGATCGTTCCGCGAGTTGTTCCCGGTCGAGGAACGCAAGCTCTACGCGTCCGGCACGCTCGTGTACTGCGTGTTGGCGCTGCTCACGCACGACGTCGTTCTCAACTGGATCATCGGCCCGCTGTTCATCACCGTCTGGGCCTGGTACGTCCCAGTCCTCCAACAGAGGTGGCGTCGACGGAGGAGCGGCGAGTGAGTTGGGCCGCCCACGAGTTCGAGAACTTCGCTCTCCTCAAGAAGTTCGGTGTCCGCACCAGTTACCTGGGATTGCTCGTCGGTGCGCTCGGGCCGGACTTCCTCACCAAGGCGTGGACCTACTACGGCGCCGACAATCCGGCACAGTTCCACCGGGGGTGGCCTGGACTGGGGTTCACGACGTCCCTCGGCATGGCGGCCATCGCCGCCGCCTTCACCTACTGGGTCTCGAAGGGCCACAAGGCGTGGACCTGGGGCGTCTTCATCGGCTGGTCGGCACATGCGATCACCGACATGTTCGACACGGCGGGCGCGATGGTGCTGTGGCCGTTCTGGTGGGAGAACTTCAGCTTCGGAGCCTGGAAATACGGTGCCGGCCAGGGCAAGTTCGGCGATGCGGTCGCCTACTACTCGTCGCTCGGCTTCGCGATGGACCTGCTCGCGCTCGTCCTCTTGTTGGTGTTCGCATGGCGGACCCTGTCGCGCGACTGGTTCGAGACCATGGTCCGCCCCGTCGACGGCGCCTGGGACTGGATCCAGACCAAGTTCGCGATGCCCGACCGGGCGCTGCTCGCGTTCTACCGCGGCTTCTTCTTCTACGGGTTCTGTCGGTTCGTGTCGTGGTCGATCATCGTGCACGCCATCGAGGGCTGGCCCTTCGACCTGTCGTGGGGCTCGCCGTTCTGGGTTGCCCCCTACCAGCCCTGGTGACCGTAGGATCGGGACTCGACCGTCCGACCCGAGGAGCAATGCGATGTGTGGTGGCTGCAACATCTACGCCGAGGGCGCCGGCGTCTCGCTGATCATGGCCCGCTACTGGTGGGTCGCGCGCCAGGGCAAGAAGGCCGTCGCCGAAGCGGAGCGCATCGCCGCCACCGAGCCTGCACCGGTCGACGACTTCGTCGATCCGATGCCGGAAGTCACCCGGATCCTCTGACGTGAACGACGCTTCCTGGGCATTGTCCGCGCTGCTCACCGTCGGGTTCGCCATCGCCGCGTTGTCGTCGAGTGGCCTGTTGACGGTGGGATGGGCCGTGCTGACCATCGGCATGGCCGTCGTGACCTACGTGCGCTTCACGGCCGCTCGCCGCACACCGTCGGAGTAGAGCGCAGGCACTCGTCGTCGTTCAGGGGTCCACGACTGCCACGACGGCGCTGGCGATCGCCACACCCAGCGCAAGCCCGCCGACGATGTCGAGCGGCAGATGCACGCCGACGGCCATGCGAGCGATGCCCACGGTGCCGGCGACCACGAGCGCCGGAGCGACGCCTCGTCGGCCAGCGAGCGCCGCGGCGGTCAGTGATCCGGCAGCGATCGCCGTGTGGGTGGACGGCCAGCCGAAACCGGTGGCGTGATCGCGCACGTCCACGTCGGCGGCGAACCCCCCGGGGCGGGGCCGCTCGACGATGTCCTTCGCCAGGTCGGAGCCGAGCCACGACAGCGCGCCGGCGACGACCACGGCGAACGCGATGCGTCGCCAGTCGCCAGGTGTCACGACCACGGCCACGACCGCGACGAGCAGGATCGCCGGCCGCGTCCCCAGCTGCATCACGACCTCGAGTCCGTCGATCGCGAGGGAGGGCAACGAGTTGATCGTCTCGGTGACGGCCACCTCGCCCAGGACCAACGAGCGGGTCGCCACGAGACCGGCCGCGACCGTGAGCCCGGCGGCGACGGCCGTCAGACGCCATCCCGCCTCGTCGAATCGTGCGAGGTTCACGAAGGCGAGAGCAGTCCCACGGCTCGCTGCGCACGATCGAGCGTCGCCGATGCGATCTCGCGTGCCTTGGCAGCACCGGTGGACAGGATCTGCGTGGTCGTCGCGGGATCGTCGACCAGGTCCGCGAAGCGCTGCTGCACCGGGCGCAGGAGTTCGACGACGGCCTCGGCGGTGTCGGCCTTGAGCGGGCCGTACATCTCGTAGTCGTCCGCCAAGGCCTCCGGGTCCCGGCCGGTCGCCGCGCCGAGGATCGACAACAGGTTCGACACGCCCGGCTTGTCGGCGACGTCGAAGCGGACCTCGTTGTCGGTGTCCGTCACCGCCCGCTTGATCTTCTTCTCGATCGTCTTCGGGTCGTCGAGGACCAGAACCGTGCCCTGGGGGGAGTCGAGCGACTTCGACATCTTGTCGCCAGGGTTCTGCAGGTCCATGATCCGGGCACCCACCGGGGGGATCACGTGCTCGGGCACCACGAGGACGTCGCTCCCGCACCGGTTGTTGAACCGCGTCGCCACATCGCGGGCGAGTTCGATGTGCTGCCGCTGGTCGTCGCCGACCGGTACCACGTCCGTGTCGTAGAGGAGGATGTCCGCTGCCTGGAGCGCCGGGTACGTGAACAAGCCTGCGGACACGAAGTCGTTGCGATCCGACTTGTCCTTGAACTGCACCATCCTCGACAACTCGCCGAAGCTCGCGGTGCACTCCATCAGCCAGGCGAGGCCCGAGTGCTCGGGGACGTGGCTCTGCACGAACAGCGTGCACGTCTCGGGTTCGAGGCCGCAGGCGACCAGGAGTTGCGCGAGCTGCAGCGTCTTGGAGCGGAGCACCTCGGGATCCTTCGGGATCGTCAGCGCATGGAGGTCGACCACGCAGAAGATCGAGTCGACGTCGTGCTGGTCGTCCACCCACCGGCGGACCGCGCCCAGATAGTTGCCCAGGTGGACGTCGCCGGTCGGCTGGATGCCCGAGAATGCTCGCGTCATGGCTGGGCATCGTACGGCGCAGACATCCGTGGCCCTGATCCGATTCCGCCGCGACGGTCCACCACCTGGGTGGGCGCGAGGCGTACCATTTCCCGGATGTCCGTTGCTGTCGAGACCCCGGTCTTCCAGGGTCCGTTCGACCTCTTGTTGCACCTGATCCTCCAGGACCAGGTCGACCTCTACGAGGTCCGTCTGTCGGACATCGTCGACGCCTACCTCGGCCAGCTCGAGCGCCTCGAGTCGATGGACCTCGAGATCGCCACCGAGTTCCTGTTGATCGCCGCGACGCTCATCGAGTTGAAGTCGAAGCGGCTCCTGCCCGACGACGGCGACGTCGACCTCGACGAAGAACTCGCGTTGTGGGAAGAGCGCGACCTGCTGCTGTCCCGCCTGGTCGAGTGCAAGACGTTCAAGGATGCCGCCGTGGCCATGGCCGGCATCGCCAACGAGGCGGGCCGGTCCTATGCCCGCACCGTCGGCGTCGAGGAACGATTCCTCGGCCTGTTGCCCGATCTGCTCGAGCGGACGACCCCCGACGATCTCCGCAGCGCCTTCCTTCGTGCCGTGGCACCGAAGCCCGTGCCCCACGTGGACATCGCCCACATCCACCAGATCCGCATCACCGTCACCGACGCGGTGGCCGAGCTGATGCACGAGCTGCCGGGCCGTGGTCGCGCCTCGTTCGCGGAACTCACCGCAGACCTGGTGGATCGCATCGAGGTCATCGTCCATTTCCTCGCCGTGCTCGAGATGTACAAGCAGGGTTGGATCGACATCGAGATGCCCGAGATCGTCGGCGGTCTCGAGGTCGTGTGGCTCGGTGACGCCGAGGTCGCCGACGAAGACCTCGCGTTCGTCGACGCCTACGACGGTTGATCTCCCGATGAGTGAGGACGACCGCGCGCGTGATCGTCGCCGCGCCGCGGAGGCATTGCTGTTGGTGACCGAGGAGCCGTTGGTGCCGGAGCTGATGGCGCAGCTCCTCGAGATCCCCAAGGCCGACGTCGAACAGCTCTGCACCGAGCTCGCTGCCGAGTACGACGCGACCGATCGCGGGTTCCAACTCGTCAAGGTCGCCGGGGGCTGGCGGTTCCAGACGCACCCCGACATGGCGCCCTATGTCGAGCGCTTCGTCCTCGAGGGCCAGTCGGGCCGCTTGTCGAACGCCGCGCTCGAGACGCTCGCCATCGTCGCCTACAAGCAGCCGATCTCTCGCGCGCAGATCGCTGCGATCCGTGGCGTCAACGCCGATGGCGTGATGCGCACGCTGACCCAACGTGGCTATGTCGACGAGATCGCCCGCGATCCCGGTCCCGGTCAAGCCGTGCTGTACGGCACGACGCCGTCGTTCCTCGAGAAGCTCGGCCTCAACGACCTCGACGAGTTGCCGGCGCTCGGCGACTTCGTCCCCGGCGCCGACGTCTTCGAGACGCTCGAACGTGGACTTCGCCCCGAGGCCATCGCGGAAGAGCAGGCGCCGCCCGCCGACGAGGCGGAGCCAGGATCTGACGACACGGACGCCTGACGGGCACGATGGCGGCGTGACCGAGCCGGAGCGCCTCCAGAAGATCTTGGCCCGCGTCGGCGTCGCCTCCCGTCGCGTGGTCGAGGACATGATCGCCGACGGTCGGGTGCGGGTGAACGGCGAGGTCGCCGAGCTCGGCAATCGGGCGGACGCCGAGACCGACGCCATCGAGATCGACGGCGCGCTCGTCGGGGTGCGCCCGGACACCGTCTGGTACCTCCTCAACAAGCCCAAGGGTGTCGTGACCACGGCCAGCGACCCGCACGGTCGGCCGGTGGTGCTCGACCTCGTTCCACCCGAGCCCCGGGTCTTTCCCGTCGGTCGTCTCGACATGGACACCGAAGGCCTGTTGTTGCTCACGAACGACGGCGAGGTCACCCACCGGCTCACGCATCCCAGCTACGGCGTCGAGAAGGAGTACCTCGCCCACGTCGACGGTCGACCCAGTCGAGGTGCACTCCGATCGTTGCGCGAGGGTGTCGAGCTCGACGACGGGCTGACCGCTCCGGCCAAGGCCTCGACGGTCGGCGACGACGTCATCCGCCTGGTGATCCACGAGGGCCGCAACCGGCAGGTCCGTCGGATGTGCGAGGCGGTCGGCCACCCGGTCGTCCGGCTGGTGCGCGTCCGGATCGGACCCATCGCGGACCGGTCGCTCGAACCCGGCGCCTGCCGTCAGCTCACCGTCGACGAGGTGCGGACGTTGGAACGCGCTGTCGTCGAACGCCCGCCTCGGTCCTAGGCTGGTCCGCCGTGTCCGGACCGACTGAAGCTCCCCATCCCGGCCGCCGCGCCAACGTCGTCGGCGTCGGGCTGATCGGCGGTTCGATTGGTCTGGTGTTGCGACGGGCGGGCTGGCACGTCAGCGGCGTGGACCAGGATCCGACTCGAACGGACCGCGCGTTGCACCTCGGTGTGCTCGACGCCGTCGGCCTCGACCCGGACGCCGAGATCACGTTCGTGGCAACGCCCGTCGGGGCGGTCACCGAAGCGGTCGACAAGGCGCTGGCCGCCACGACCGGCCTCGTCACCGACGTGGGTTCTGTGAAGGCGCCCATCGTCGAGGGGATCGACGATCGCCGCTTCGTCGGCGGACACCCCATGGCCGGTTCCGAACAGGAGGGCGTCGACGGCGCCAGCGCCGATCTCTTCGCCGGCGCCGTCTGGGTGCTCACCCCCACGTCGGGGACCGATGACACGACGTACGCCCAGGTCCGCTCGATCGTGGCGTTGATGGGCGCCGAGATCCTGGCGCTCGATCCCGCTCGCCATGACGAGTTCGTGGCCGTCGTCTCCCATGTCCCGCACCTGACCGCCGCGAGCCTGATGCGTATCGCCGACGACCGCGCCGACGAACATGCTGCGTTGCTCCGCCTCGCGGCCGGCGGATTCCGGGACATGACCCGGATCGCATCCGGGCACCCCGGCATCTGGCCCGACATCTGCGCTGAGAACCGCACGGCGATCGTTGCGGGCCTCGATCGCCTGATCGCCGCGCTCGGCGACGCGCGAGATCAGGTGGCCGACAACGATCGTTCGGCGTTGCTCGACGACCTCACCCGCGCCCGTTCGGCTCGGGTCAACCTGCCGAGTCGCTACACCCGACCCTCCGAGCTGGTCGAGGTCCGCGTCCCCGTACCCGACCGCCCTGGCGTCCTCGCCGACGTGACGACGTTGGCCACCGAACTCGACGTCAACATCGTCGACCTCGAGATCGCTCACTCCTCCGAAGGCGTGAAGGGTGTCCTGATCCTGCTCATCGAAGCCGGCACGACCGACGTGTTCCGCGGGGGACTGCTCGCCCGCGGGTACCGCCCATCGATCCACCCACTCGGATGACCGACGATCCACTGCGCATCGAGCCATCGGGGCCCGTGAACGCCACCGTGATGGTGCCCGGGTCCAAGAGCATCACGAACCGGGCGCTGGTCTGCGCCGCCCTCGCGTTCTCGCCGTCCACGATCGACGGCTGGCTCGACGCCGACGACACCCGGGCGATGATGGCTGCGCTCGAGACGCTCGGCGTCGCCGTCGGCGTCGGCGAATCACTCCGGATCGGATCCGACGGTCTGCGGCCCGAGGTCGTCTCGATCGATGCCCGCCAGAGCGGCACCACGAGCCGGTTCCTCCTGCCCGTGCTCGGCCTCGACGGGACGCCGCGTCGCATCGCCGGGGACCCGCAGCTCCAGGCGCGACCCATGGGCGAGGTCTTCGAAGCGCTGCGCGCGCTCGGCGCTCGCGTCGACGAAGAAGGTGTGCCCGGTTACCTTCCCGCCGTCGTCGAAGGTCCGCTACGCGGCGGCGAGGTCGAACTGGCCGGCGATGTCTCGAGCCAGTTCCTCTCGGGCCTGCTCCTGGCTGCGCCCCACATGCCAGGCGGCCTCCAGGTTCGCATCACCACGGAGCTGATCAGCCGGCCCTACGTCGACATGACCATTGCCGTGATGCGTGCGTTCGGCGCGGATGTCACGACATCGGACGGCGACACCTGGCACGTCCAGCCATTGCGCTACCAAGGGGCCGAGTTCCTCGTCGAGCCCGACGCCTCCGCCGCGTCGTACGCGTGGGGTGCGGCCGTCGCGACCGGCGGCACCGTGACGATTCCCGGTCTTCATCACCGGTCGCTCCAGGGCGACGTGGCGTTCGTCGACGTCCTCGAGCGGATGGGCGCACGGGTTCGATGGGACGCCGATGCGGTCACCGTGTCCGCCGGAGGCGCGTTGCACGGGATCGACGTCGACATGGCCCACGTGTCCGACACCGTGCCGACGCTCGCGGCCCTCGCCGCGCTCGCCGACAGCCCGACGACGATTCGGGGAGTCGGCTTCATCCGTCACAAGGAGACCGACCGGATCGCCGCACCCGTCGCCGAGCTGCGTCGATGCGGGATCGACGCCGAGGAGACCGACGACGGGTTGATCGTCCGCCCGGGCCCGGTGCGGTCGGCGACGATCGAGACGTACGACGACCATCGCATGGCGATGGCGTTCTCGTTGCTCGGGCTGGCCAACGACGGTATCTCGATCGCCGGCCACGGCTGCGTGGCGAAGACCTTCCCCGGCTACTGGGCACTGCTCGACGGGCTTCGTTCGGGGACCGAGCCAGCGGCCCGCGCGGTCTAGCGTCACCACCATGCGTGTCATCGCCATCGACGGTCCTGCGGGATCCGGCAAGTCGACCGTGGCCAAGTCGCTGGCCGAGCGGCTCGGGCTGCGATATCTCGACACCGGAGCGATGTACCGGGCGGTGACGTTCGCTGCGCTGCGCCGCAACATCGACCCTGCCGACGGCGAGCCGGTGGCGGCACTCGCTCGCAAGGTCGACCTCGAGGTCACGCTCGAACACGTCCGCGTCGACGGCGTCGACGCCACCATCGAGATCCGAGGCCCCGAGGTCACGCGTGCGGTGAGCATCGTCGCGGCGAATGCCGATGTCCGCGCCGAGTTGGTCGCCCGCCAGCGGGACTGGGTCGCACGCCACGGGGGCGGTGTGATCGAGGGCCGAGACATCGGATCCGTCGTCTTCCCCGACGCCGAACTGAAGGTGTACCTCGACGCCCGGCCCGAGGTTCGCGCCGCCCGCCGGTCCAAGGAGGTCACCGACCTCGACTACGAGACCGTGGCCGCCGACCTGGCTCGTCGCGACGCACTCGACCAGGGACGAGAGTCCTCGCCGCTCACGCGGGCCGGCGATGCCATCGAGGTCGACACGAGCGACCTCGAGGTCGGACAGATCGTCGAACTCATCGTGGCCGAACTGGGCACGTCCGTCGCTGATGGGTGACTACCGCACCGACCAGGTCGGCCGCCCGCCCACGACGGTGGAACGTTGGACCTACCGGATCTTTCGGAACCTGCTCGTCGGGTTCTGCCGCCTGTTCTGGCGGCTCGAGGTCCACGGCCTCGACAACGTCCCCGACGGCCCGTTCATCCTGTCGGGCGTGCACCGTTCCAACATCGACTCGCCGGTCGTCGCTGCCGTCACGAAGCGTCGTCTGCGTTTCATGGGCAAACACACCATGTGGAAGTACGACCTCCCGGGGAAGTTCTTCACCGCCATGGGCGGATTCGGCGTCAACCGCGAGACCGCCGACCGCGAGGCCCTGCGCACCTGTATCGCCGTGCTCGAGGGCGGTGAACCGCTGGTGATGTTCCCGGAAGGGCAACGACGAGCAGGACCGGTGATCGAGGATCTGTACGAAGGTCCGAGCTTCGTCTCGTCGCGGACTGGCGTCCCCATCCTCCCGGTCGGGATCGGAGGCAGCGCCGACGCAATGCCCCTCGGAGCCAAGTTCCTCAAGCCGGTCAAGGTCAACCTGGTCATCGGTGCCCCGATCCCCGCGCCGGTCGGCGTGGACGGGAAGCGCGTGGCACGGCGTCAGATCCACGAGACGACCGAGACCCTGCGGGTCGCGCTCCAAGAGCTCTTCGACGAGGCCCAGCTCCGGCTCGGCAAGCCCAACCGACGCGCCGTCGAGGACTGACGGCTACCCGAGCGGCGTCGGGCCCAGCGACCCGAACACCTTGCGGACCCGCTCCTCGAAGTGCTCGAGCGGGAGCGTGTCGTAGTCGGGGTCGAAGCTGTTCTGGTCGTAGTTGTCGGCGAAGTTCGCTGTCAGTTCGAACCAGGCCTCGCCCTCGTACTGATCCCGGGCGTCGGGGTCGAGCCCGAGATGTTCGTAGTAGTGGCGCCCCTGGAAGTCCTGGTGTGTGCGGATCATGTTGTAAACGTCGTCGCGCACGTAGGGCTTGAGCATCTCAGCCGCGATCTGCGCGTGGTTGTGGATGCTGATGCGCTTCCCCACATCGTGGCAAAGGCTCGCCACGACGACCTCGTCGTCGGCGCCGTCGCGTTCAGCTCGGGTCGCGGTCTGGAGACAGTGCGTCAACTGGTCGGTGGCGAAGCCGTCGGTGATGTCAGACAATTCGCGCAGCATCTGCAGCACGGTCTCGGCCACGCGTGGTTGGTTGGCGAACGTCTCCTCGACGATCGTGCCCCACTGCTCGGCGGTCGAGTGATCCATCGCGGTGAAGGTGGAAGCCATGACGCCAGGGTAACGCAGGTCCTGACCCGACGGTCAGGAACCGGCCGTTCAGGAGAGTGCGGCCAATGCGTCGCTGGCCAGGACCTCGCGGTCGGCGACCACGGGGCGGTCCGACAGCGTCCCGCCGAGGCTCAGCGTCGCGGCGATGTCGAGCGCGGCAAGCATCTCGCGCAGGTTACGCGGCGGCGGGAAGTACTCGTCCTCGTCGGTGATGTGGACCTCCTCGACACCGTTCGCCGGTGCGAGTCGAGCGATGACGTCGGCGACCAACTCCTCGGGGGCGCTCGCTCCGGCGGTGACGCCCACGTCGCCGAACAGGTCGTCGGGCAGTTCGTCTGCGCTGTTGACTCGGAAAACGCGTTCGCAGCCCAATTCGCGAGCCAGCGATTCGAGCGCTCGCGTGTTCGAGGAGTTCGCCGAGCCGATGACAACGACCGCGTCACTGCGCTCGGCGAGGGCGCTCAGTGCCGCCTGCCGGTTGGTCGTGGCGAAGCACAGGTCGCTGCGGCCAGGGGTCCACAACTCGGGGAAACGCTCCTGCGTCCGGTCGAGCACGTCCTGCCAGTCGCGGTGCGACAGCGTCGTCTGGGCGAGGAGCGCGACCGGTTGGTCGAAGTGGGGGAGTGCGTCGACCTCGTCGGTCGACTCGACGCGATGGATGGCGTCGGGAGCGACGGCCATGGTCCCGACGGCTTCCTCATGGCCGTGGTGGCCGACGTAGACGATCTGGTAGCCCTTGCCGGCCCGGGTGCGGACCTCGTGGTGGACCTTGGTGACCAGCGGGCAGACGGCGTCGACGACATAGCCGCCGTTCGCCTTCGCTGCCGCCACGACCTCGGGCGCCGATCCGTGAGCGCTGAGCATCAGCGGGCTGCCTTCTGGGACCTCGTCGATCGTGTCGACGAAGATCACGCCCAGCTCGCGGAACCGCTCGACCACCAACTGGTTGTGGACGATCTCGTGGTAGCAGTACACGGGCGGTTCGAAGGCTCGCACCAGCCACGTGAGGGCCTTGATCGCCATCTCCACGCCGGCGCAGAAGCCCCGGGGCGCAGCGAGCAGGACGGTGTCGACAGCCACGTCGCCCACGCTACCCACGCCACACACGACAACTGCCCGGTCCGGACAGTTGTCGGTGGTTCGGTCGGAAATCCAGGTGACAGCGTGATTTCTGACCACACCTCAGTGCACCACGATGCCGTCCGGACATTCTTGTCCCCAGGTGTGGGGAAGATGTGGAAATGTCACGAAACCATACGGAACCGACCAGTCTCGAGCGGCTGTTTCAGCTCGCGGCCAAGCAGCAGGGCGTCTTCACGTCCGACCAGGCGATCGGGCTCGGGCTCACGCACAGCCAGATCGGGACACTGGTCGATCGAGGACTGGCGCTTCGGCGCCGGCGTGGGCTGTTCATCGTCGCCGGTAGCCCGGACACGCCGGAGCGCCGCACGATGGAAGCCATCCTCGCTGGTCCGCCGGGATGCGTGGCCTCCCATGAGTCAGCGGCGTATCTACTCGGACTCGTCGATGCTCCGAGCCAGGTGCACGTGACCGTGCGTCCGGATCGTCGGCTTCGAGCCGACGGCGTCGTGGCACATCGGTCCGTTCTCCCGCGAACTCACGTGGCGTACGTGGGGTGTATGCCGGTCACGTCCCTGCCGCGCACGGTGGTCGATCTCGCCTCGGTCAGCGACCTCGATCGTCTCGCGTCGGTGGTGGACCCGCTTCTCGTGTCGAAGCGCGTGCAGCCGGCGAGGCTGATGCGAGTCGTGGACGAGATCGTCGAAGCGCCCGGGCGGCACGGAACCGCGCTCCTGCGCGCTGCGCTCGATGTCTGGACGCAGCCGATCGAACCGGGGAGTCCAGCCGAGGTCCGACTGCTGCGTCGGCTCGGGGAACTCGGATTCGATGGCTACGTCACGCAGCACGAGATCGACATCGATGGTGATCGTTTTCGGCTCGATGTGGCATGGCCGGAAGAGCGGGTGCTACTCGAATACAGCGGGAAGGCGTTCCACGGACCACGACACTGGGAGCGGGACGAGCGGCGTGCGGGGATGATCGCGCGCCTTGGCTGGTCGTACCGAGAGGTCGACGCCTCGGATCTGGTTCCCGGTTCGACGGGGTTGTGGAATTGGTTGCAGGGCCGCAACCGGCGCCGAGCGGCCTGAGGTGTGGTCGGAAGTCACGATCAGACCTCGATTTCCGACCACACCTGCAACAACTGTCCGGACCGGACAGTTGTCTCCTGGGCGATGGGCGATGGGCGATGGGGCGCCGCCGCACGGGACGTTCAGAAGAAGAACGGCATGGTGGGGGAGGACGCGCAGGCGGCGGCGAGGAAGGCGACGTCGTGTGCAGTGGCGCCAGGGAGTCGGCCGCTCGAGTGGAGGAGACGGACGTCATTGCCGGCGTAGATCCGGGCGAGGTCGTTGACCGACACCTGCACCTGGCCCGACCCGCCTGGGGTGACGTGCGCCGACCCGCCCGACACCTCGAGGAGGTGTGGACCGGCGTTGTCGGGGATCGTGGGGTCGTCGATGTGGAGTTCGACCCGGCCTGACACGGCGCCGGAGAATCGACGAGCAGCGAACGCTCCGGCGACGTCGATCAGACGGAGCATCCACGGCCAGTCGTTCGTGATGGCTGCGTGCTGGATGTCGGGGATGTGGAGGCCGAGCAGTTCGACGGGCAGCGTGGTCTCCAGGTACCCCGCGGTGGTGGCGTTGCCGGCGAGGAAGCCCAGTGCAGCGGCGACCGCAGACGCGTCCACGCCGGCCAGGAGGTCGACGCCCAGTTCGTAGAGTCGGTCGTCGGACGTGTCGTAGCGGTAGATCGCCGCAGCGACGTCGACGCCGTCGCGAGCGCCCACGTATGCGTACCGGTTCTTGCGTGTGTCGTTCTCGCAGGAGTGGATCGTCCGTCCCCACCATGTGTCGCCGGGGAGGAACCACCCGTCGAGGGTCGTCGCCATCGACTCGTACACCGTCCGGACGGCTGGATCGCCGAACTCGACACGACGCCATCGCAGACCGGAGGCCGGCTCGGTCGGGATCAGGTGGAGCGGCACCTTTCGCCAGTCGTGCGACCCGACGATCTCGAATCCGACGCTGCGATAGAGCGTGGCCGTCGTCGGGTACAGCGCAGCGACGACCTCACCACGGTGGCGCATGCGGTCGAACGACTCGCGCAACATCGCCTTCGCGAGACCGTGACCGCGGTCCTCGGGCCGCACGACGACCCCCGACACCCCGCCGCACGGCACCGCCACGCCGCCCCACTGCATGGAGAAGTCGATGGTCACGACCTGCCCGGCGAGGCGGTCGCCGGCGTACGCCGCGACGGCACGCTCAGCCACGACCCCCGGGCGGTCGGGGTCGAAGGGGTCCGTGCTGCCGAACGCCTGGCGGCCGAGATCCCAGCGGATCGCCTCGTCGCCGGCGCGCAGGGATTCGATGGTCGGGTCCGCGGCATCCACGGACGGGACCGTAGGCGCCGACACCATCGTTCACATGGGGGTTTACCGGCCGAGCGCCGGTAGCCTTGCCCGCCGTGAGCCTGCCCCGCGTGACCCTCGTCGCGCCCGGGTCACCTGCAGAGGCGGCCGGCCTCGTCCCCGGAGACGAGATCGTGTCGCTCGACGGGGTGATGCCGCGCGATGTCATCGAGTGGCGCCTCCTGGTCG
>JAPKDO010000428.1 GCA_028822535.1 Acidimicrobiales bacterium | reverse complement strand
CTCCGCCTCCCCGCCACCACTTCGGCCGAGGCGGGCGTGCCGGGCGTCGTCGCCTGTCGCGATGCCCTCGTGATCCTGGACAACTGCGAGGGGGCGCTCGATGCCGTCGCGGACTTCGTCGAGCGCGCCCTGCGCGCTGGCGGGGAGGCCCGGTATGTCGCGACCAGCCTCTCTCCGCTCGATGTACCGGGCGAGCAGCTCGTGCCCCTCGACGGGCTCGATGAGGACGGCGCTGGCGTCGAACTGTTCCTCGACCGCGCACGGCTCGCCGATCCTGGGTTCGAACCCACCGAGGACGATCGGGCGGCCATCGGGTCGATCTGTCGTCGGCTCGACGGGGTACCGCTCGCCCTCGAGATGGCCGCGGCCCGCGTCGGGATGTTCACGCCGGCAGCGATCGACGAGCGGCTGGCCGACCGGTTCTCGCTCCTGGTCGGTTCACGACGGAGTTCGGAACGGCACCGAACGCTGCTCGCGACGGTCGAGTGGTCCGTCGGCATGCTCACGGACGACGAACAGGCGGCCATCGCCTCGCTGTCCGTGCTGTCCGGGTCGAGCACGCTCGATGCCATCGACCGAGTGATCGGCGACGACCTCGTCGAGGCCACCACCATCGACTTCGTGAGCGACCTGGGTGCTCGGTCGCTGCTCCGGTCCGATTCCCACGTGACCGGTGAACGGACGTTTCGCCTGTCGGAGACGGTGCGTCAGTTCGGCCTGCAACGGCTTGGCGAGACCGGGCGACTCGATGACGCACGCGAGCGTCACCTCGCGTACTTCGTGGGGTGGGCCGACGCGCGCAAGGCCTGGCACGTCGCGCCGATGCGCGACGACCACCTCGAAGTCCGTCGCCATCTCGGCGACATCGACGCGGCGTTCGACGAGGCCCGTCGCCGCGACGACGCCGACGCGGCCCATCGACTCGTGATCGGCGTCGCGAACTGCATCTGCTTCGTCAACCCATCGGTGGCCGATCGCCTGCTCACCGAGTTGGAACGCTGGCCGGGCGCTGTCGAGCCCGGCCTGGTGCGCCGTCGCGAGTTGTGCCGCGCTCGCTTCCACCAGATGACCGGGAGCTTCTTCGAGGTCGTCGAGCGCCTGGATCGTCTCGTCGCCGATCCCGCCGTCGGCGACGACGTCCGCCCGGCGGCGCAGAACCTGCTGGCGAACACCATGGCCGGCGACACCGATCGGGCGCGGCGCATCGCAGAGGAAGCGCGGGAGTCGTTCACCGCGCTCGGTGATGATCTCGGCGTCTACGACGTCGACGTCACCCTCGCCGCGCTCGACCTGTACGAGTGCGATCCGGAGGCTGCCCTCGGCCGCAGGCTCCACCGCGAGCGAGGCAGCTTGCACGGCCACTTCAACCAACTCGGTGCCCTCGTCATGGCCGGGGACCATGTGGCATTGCGCCACGAGCTCAACCTCCTCGACAGCCGCAACCAGCCGCTGACCTTCGACTACCAACACTCGATGATGGCGGCGTTCGCCGATGCGCTCGCCGGCGACGAGACCGCGGCCCGGTCGCACTTGGGCGATGCCATTCGTCTGGTCCGCCGGACGCCGGTGCCGCTGTGCGCTGAGGAGTGTGCTCTGGCCGCTGCGTTCGTGGAACGCCATCTCGACGATGCCGTACTCGCGGCGGAGTATCTCAGCGGATTCCGTTCGTCCGGTCCCGCACCGTTCCGGACTGCCCCCGCGGTCGGCATCTACCGCTCGCTGCGTGCCGAGCTCGCCGCCGAGCTACGAGACGACTTCGCGCCGGCGTGGGCCACCGGCAAGAACCGGGAGATCGAGTCGATTCTCGACGCCGTCGCCCACGAACGTCCGCTGCTACCCGAGGAGTCGCCATGAGTCCGGCACCACCCGACGCCCCGAAGCAGAGCCTCGCCGAGGTGCTTCCCCAGATCCAGACCGGGGACATCCTCGTCTTCCACTGCGACGCGCTCGAGAGTCGCGCCATCGACGCGATCACGGACTCGTGGTTCTCCCACGCGGCCATGGCGGTCGTCCACCCGGGGACCGGGCAGCGGCTGATCTGGCAGACCGACCCGGGAGCCATCGTCGAGGACCCACACACCCACAGCTCGCATTCGGGCGCGCAGCTGGGAGACCTCGATGCGGCGGTGGAGGAGACCGCGAAGACCTGGGGCGATCAGCCGTACTGGCGTGCGCTGCACTGGGATCGTCCGTCGGACTTCGACACGGTGGTGGCCGCGGCCATCGATGCCCTCGAACAGACGCCCTACCCGTCGGACCTCGGCATGGTCATCGACTACCTGCTTGGGCGTGAGGACGTGGCGAGCTCGGACGGGCAGATGTTCTGCTCGCAGCTGATCGCCGCGACCTACCAGCGCATCGGGCTGCTCGACGACGAGCATCCCTCCGACCACTACCGGCCGAAGGACTTCAGTTCCGAGTCCGGGGCGCAGCTCTCACTCCAGGCCGGAGCCGTCCTGGCAGCCGAGGTCGAGGTGATGCTCTGACCCGGGTGCGACGGCGGCGACCCCGTCTTCGGTCGCCAGGTGGGTCATCGGGCGATCGTGCGGCTCCCGCG
>JAPKDO010000427.1 GCA_028822535.1 Acidimicrobiales bacterium | reverse complement strand
GGACTGACGAAGTACGTCGTCGGCGTCGATGTCACCTCGTAGTCCAAGCTCACGCTCCCATCCCGGTCGAGAAGGAACGGATACTCCAAGCCGTAGCGCTCGACGAATCCCTCGACCGCGGCGTCGTCCTCACGCACGCTCACCGACAGGACCTCGAATCCCTCGTCTCTGTACTTCTCGTAGGCCGCCCGCAACTCGGGGGCACTGGCGTTGCACGCCGGTCAGTACGTGTGCATGAACGTGATGGCGATCGGTTTGTCCAGGTAGTCGCTGAGCGCTGCCTCGCCACCGCCGAAGCGGGCGAGCGAGAACTCCGGCGCCGCCGTCGAACGATCCGAATCGGATGCCGTCGACCCCCCACCGAGCACCGAGACGCCGAGCACCAGGGCAACCAACACGACAGCGGCCGCCGACGCCCACCGGATCCGCTGCTTGCGCACGCGGACCCGACGAGCAGCCTCCCGTCGAGCCTTTCCTGTCAGCTTCTTCTGAGACACTGCGCTCCTCCACAACTGGGTAGAAGTGAGAATACTACGATACGTCGTAGCAGTACCGTCGGTCTGAGCGAGCGCCGGGCGCCGGGCTTGGACCTACGACGACCTGTAGTCTTTCGACATGGACGGCACCGGCACCAACCTCTCGACCACCGGAGGGCGTGCGCGCTCCACTTTGGCCGTCATCGGCGCATGCGTTGCATGCTGCGTTCCGATGCTCATCGTCCTCGGCGCGATCTCGGTCGGCACCGCTGTCCTTGGCGGGGTTGCGCTCGGTGCGGCCGTCGCCGTAGGTGGTGTTGCGTGGATCGTGCTGCGTCCTCGCGGGTCAGCCGAACAGGAACCGGGACTCGAGGAGAGTCAGCCAGGCCGACCCGACTGAGATTGTTCCGCCGTCGAGCTCAGCCGGTGCCGCACAAGTGTGCGAGGAGTCGAAGGACAGACTCCATGCGTCCCATCGCGACGAGCGATGCGGAGGCGAGTATCACGACGAACGCGCCTCGGGCGGCGATGACCTTCCATCGACGATGGGTCGGAGGCTCGACCAACTCACGCACGCGCCCAACCACGCCGAGCGATGCGAATCCGAGCGCAGGGCTGACTGCCGGAGAGCTCAGGGCAAACCGCGCCATTGCGGACGCAAGAACCGTTCGGCTCCCGATCTCGACGGCAGCGTCCTCGTCGGCCCAGCGTTCGAGCAGGTAGCGCACGACTCGGACGAGCGGGTACAGGAGCGGCAGGGCGATCGCGCTGGCCTGGGCCAACAGCAACAGCCGATGATGGGCATTGCGCAGGTGTGCGTGCTCGTGGGCGAACAGTGCTCGCCGCTCCGGCTCGTCGAGTGCGGCGAGCGCGCCGGTGGACACCACCACCCGGCCGGGCGCTCCTGGCTCTGCGAAGGCCACCGGCTCGTTGCAGTGGACCAGCCGGAGCGGTCCGACGTCGGCACTGGGTCCCAGACGGAGCGAGCTCGTGGGTATGCGGACCGCCAGGGTTCGGACGACGAGGCCGAGCGCCATCAGTGCGATCGCCGACGCTGCCGGGTGCACCTCGTGGTCGAGTGGGTAGGCGCCGGAGCACCACGCGAGGTGTTCGCGGAGCCACGGGAGCGCCGCCACGCCTTGGAGCGCTGCTGCGGCGAGGATCCAGACGGTGATCAGGCCGGCGGCGGTCATCGATGCGACGAGTAGCCGCACTGTCGGCTTCGGTGGCAGGTGCCTGCGGAGTCCGACCGCAATGAGGACGGCGACAGTGGCGAGTGACCCGATGAGCGTCATCGGTCGCGCCGGGTGTCGAGTGCCTTCTCGAGCGCGCGCCGTTCCTTGGCTGACAATCGATCGACGAACCGGAGCAGAGCCAGACCGGCGTTGCTCGTGTGTTCCAACGGGGCGCGCATCCGATCGGCATGGAAGTCGGCTTCGTCGACGGTTGGCTCGTACTCGAAGGCGCGCCCGCGCTTCGCACGGGTCACCAACTCCTTGGCCCAGAGACGCGTGAGGATCGTCATCACCGTGGTGTAGGCGAGTGGTCGATCCAGTCGATCGAGCACCATGCGTGGGGTGAGCGGTTCACTCGCCGACCACAGGCAATGCAGGACGGCGGACTCGAGCTCTCCCGGCCCCACCTGTTCGGGATCGGGTTCAGGCACCATCGGTCACCGGGCGCCCGATGGCGTGGACTCTCTCGCGATCACTCATGGCGGTCCATGCTACCGGTCGCACTCGACCCGTTCTGGCCCACGACGACGATAGGTGTCCACGAACTCGGCGATCTCGGAGTCTCCCGGTTCGTAGGCCTTGCGTCGATTCCATGCCGTCGCCACGATCGGTGCATCGAGGGCGGGGTGGGCAGAGACGACCACATGGCTGTCGAACCCCTCGGTCTCGGCCACCAACTCGTCAGCGAGTTCCGGTCTCGCAGCGTCATACCAGAGCAGCACCGCGCCGTGTTCGAGCGCGTGTACCGCGAGTGGGAGATCCAACGGTTCTCGGTAGGTTCCGCAGGCCGGAGCCTGGCTCGCGTGCGCACCGCTCGTCGGGATGTCGGTGTCGTAGGACGCGTTCTGCACATGCC
>JAPKDO010000083.1 GCA_028822535.1 Acidimicrobiales bacterium | reverse complement strand
CGATCGGTGAGCGCCTCGGCCACCGACTCCAGCTGCGCACACCGGTCGGCGTAGCGAGGGCCTCCACGGGCAGCGGTCCTTCCGGACATCCTCACGATCTGGGGGGGTACGGCCTACAGACGACTCCGCAGACTCCGGGGTAGCCTGCCGCGTCCCACAGCCGAGAGCGAGCACATGCCGTCGACACGCCAGCCCGACTTCGAGGACCTGCACGAGTTCGTCACCTTCGACGACCCCGACGAGCATCGCACGTGGGTCTTCGACGTCACCTTCCTCACGAGCAACTGGACGTGCATCTACGGGCAGGGCTGTCATGGGGTGCTGACCGAGGACGCACCCGAGCTCGAGCACGGCTGCTGCAGCTACGGCGCCCACTTCGTCGACGACGAGGACCACGAGGAGATCGCTGCGCTGATCGACACGCTGACCGACGACCAGTGGCAGTTCCGGTCGAAGGCCGCGCGCAAGGGCGCGACCCGCAAGACCAAGAGCGGGCAGTGGGTCACTCGCGTGCACCAGGGCGCGTGCATCATGTTGAACCGGCCCGACTTCCACGCCGGCGCCGGCTGCGCACTTCACCTCGCGGCGCTCGACGCGGGCGAACGGCCGCTCGACTGGAAACCAGACGTGTGCTGGCAACTCCCGCTCCGCCTGGAGGAGTCGACCGACGATCACGGCCACGTGACCTCGACCCTGCGCGAGTGGAAACGTCGCGACTGGGGTGAGGGCGGGCAGGAGTTCCACTGGTGGTGCACCGACGACGACGCTGCCTTCGTGGCCGCCCAGCCCACCTACGAGGTACTCCGGGACGAGATCGTCGAGATGATCGGCGAGACCGCCTATGGACTCTTCGTCGAGTTCCTCGCACACCGCAAGGACTGGACGCCGCTGCCGCACCCCGTCCTCCGCACGAAGGCAGATCGAGGGTCACGATGAGCTTCTCCACCGCCACACTGAACGCCGCCGCCGACAAGGCGGGTCTCCGTGTGCCGGCGCAGGTCATCGACCAGTTGGTCGCCTCGATCGACGCCGGCAAACACGTGATCCTGACCGGGCCACCCGGCACCGGCAAGACGACGTTGTCGTTCCTCGCTGCCGAGGTGGCACAGCAGGCGATGCTCTGCACCGGCTTCCTGCCCACGACCGCCACGACCGAGTGGACGACCTTCGAGACCATCGGCGGCTTCCAGCCCTCGTCCGAAGGCTTGCTGTTCCGGCCGGGGATGTTCGTCGAGGCGCTCGAGAGCGGCCGGTGGCTGGTCATCGACGAGCTGAACCGGTCCAACTTCGACCGTGCCTTCGGGCAGCTGTTCACGGTGTTGTCGGGACAGAGCGCGGTGCTGCCGTTCAAGCGAGCGGGACGCTCCGAGCCCGTCGCGCTGGTCCCGGCCGGCGTGGAACCACCACCCGAGACCGACGTGATCCGCGTGCCGGCGTCATGGCGGATCATCGCCACCATGAACGTGTTCGACAAGAACCTCCTGTTCGAGATGTCGTATGCGCTGATGCGCCGATTCGCGTTCGTCGAGGTGACGTCGCCCGACGCCCATGTCTTCGAGGAACTGCTCGCCTCGCACCACGGGGTGGTCTCCGATCTCCTCCTCTTGCGTCGGTTCCGCGACCTCGGACCAGCCGTCTACCTGGATGCGGCACGGTTCGCCGATCGTCGCGCTCGGGACGACGTCACACGATCTCGACTCCTCTACGAGACCTTCTACAGCTACTTCCTCCCGCAGTTGGAGGGAGCCGATGACTACGAAGCGACCTCGCTCTACCGGACGATCAGCCCGATGCTCGACGAGGCCGAACAGGTCGAGGTCCGTCGGACCATCGCCGACGTCTTGGGCGTCGAGCTCGCCCTGTGAACGATCTGCCCGCAGCCGGGCGCCACCACCCCAGTAGATCGACGGGCGCGGCGCGGCCAGCGGCGACACCTTCCGGGAGCGCCGAAGCCTCGTTGGATCGGATCTGGCAACGCATCCGCCGTCCGTTCGACCCACATGGGGCCATCGAGGCCCTCGCCGGTGTGCCCCAGCGGACAGCACGGCAGGTCATCGGCGCTGCCATCGCCGCCAGCGATGAGGCGACTCGACTGCTCGCCGCGATGCCACAGCTCGTCCGCAACCTGTCGATCTCGACCGTGACGGTGCCCGAGCGGTGCATCGGCGAGATTCGTGGGCCGATCCTGTGGTCCGAGACCCTCGCGGCGCGTGCAGCGTCGGCCGGTGACACTGGCGTCTTCGTGTGCTCCACCGTCAGCCGCGGCCACGACACCCCCGAGAACCAACTCCTGGTGGCGGCACTCGAGGCCATCGTGCGCGGCGGTGCCGACGTCGACCGATTCCACGGCGAGTTCGGGAAGGACGAGCCGTCGATGCTCGCCGACGCGCGGCGACATACCGACGTGGCCCAGCGATTCCTGGACCACCGGACGCTCATCGACGTGGGGTCGTCGCGTGGGAGCCGGCGCACCCGACAGCGGTTGAGCCGCGACCCTCGTCGCCGGACGTATCGCCCCGTCGCCGCCATGCTCGACCGCGCCGCAGAGCCGCTCGACGTGGCCACGATCCGACTCTTCTGCGACGAGAGCACCACCGCCCGACACGACCTCTTCGTCGCGGCGCTCGGCGTCCTCGAGTCGCGGGGCGTGCGGATACCCCCGCTGCTCGTCGCCGATCGCGCCGTCGTGGGAGGACCGGTCCGCTTCCACCATCCCGCCCTGGCCACGCGCGATGACACCAGCCGATTCGGTCTGTTCGTCGGTCAGACGAGGCTCGATGTGCCCTCCGGGCTGTCCGCCGACGGCGGCGAGGACGTGGTGACCGTCCGCGGACGCGGCGACCTCACGGCGGCCATCGACAGGGCGATCGTCCGCGACGGTCTGTGATACGAGCAGGCCTCAGCCGGTCTTGAACGCCCGCAGGATCGGCCAGAACTCGGCTCGGCTGGTGGCGTAGTCGTAGATGCTCCCGCCGATGGATCCACGTTCGCCGGCGGCTCGCACCATCTCGTGCAGGTCCTGCTCGGTCGTCTTGTCGCCGATCCCACCGATGGGATGGACCAACGCCTCGGGGAGTCCGAGGTTCTGACGGACCCGGTCGATGTTGGTCGCCATGTATCGGTAGGCCGACCGCCACTCCCCCCGCCGGTTCGTCCAGTAGTTCATGGGCATCCACACGTCGTAGTGCGATGCGATCTCGGTCCAGGGGAAGTCGGGCCAGTACGTGTCGCTCAGATCCTCGATCAACACCGGCTCGAGCACGATGCCGCCCAGCGCGAACCCGGGAAAGCGTCGACGCAACTCCTCGGAGAACGCGACCAGGCGCCGGCTGCGTTCGGGCACGTCCTTCACCTGGGTGCCCTCGATGTCGATCGCGACACCGTCGACGCCGAAGTCGTGCATGGCTTCGACGTGTTGTAGGTCCTTGGCTGGGTCCACGAACGCCGGGAGATACCAACCGATCACGGAGATCCCGTGCTCGTGGGCGCGGTCGATGATGGGGCGCAGTCGGTCCGGCTCGATGACGCCGACCGGGTCTTCCCAGTAGCTGGTCTGGATGTAGATCGTCTCCACACCTTCAGCGGCCATGTGGTCCACGGCTTCGGGACCGACAGGACGTCCGTTGGGACCGGCCCACTGCACGGACCAGTCGTAGCGGTCGAGCCAGGCCCCAAAGCCGCGGTAGGGGGCGATCGTCCCCGGATCGACCGTCACCGCTGCGACCGCCGACGGCACGACGGCGCTCGCCGTGGGGGGCGCGGTGGTCGGGGGCGCCGTGGTCGGAGGCACGGTCGTCGTCACCACCGTTGCGGCCGTCGCCGGAGGAACAGTGGTCGACGTCGGCGTGGTGGTCGAGGTCGTCGAGGTTGTCGTGGGAGCATCCGGGGCGCGTTCGATCGCCACCTCGCGAACCCCGGTCCCACACGCCGCCATGGCGAGAACCAGCACCAATCCCCAGACACCTCGATGCATGAGCGGGTGATGCTATCGATCAGGAACCCACCACGACGGTCACCCCGGCGAGGGCGCCCGCGCTAGAGATCGTCGGCGTCGGCCATGCACCAACCCGCGTGGGAAGCACCTGGCTTGGCACCGCACTCATCGCACGGTTCTGGCGGCTTTTCTTCGAAGATGTCCGAGATGTCGATCCCGGTGTCCGAGCGCTTGAGCGCACGAGCTTCTTCGAAACGGCGATGTCGACCCTTTTTCACGGGCGTGCTCCCGACTCGGTGGGGGCTTGTGAGCGGACCAGTGTAGCGGCCTCCGATCGTGACACACGCGCCCCCGGGGGAAGGATTTTGCCTCGATCGAGAAATCGCACCGTCAGCCGGCCGGTGGTCGTCGCAGCACGAGGCCGACGCCACGTTCGAACGAGAGCGCCGCGCGGCCCGCCAGCAACTCCTCGATGTCGGCGGCGAGCGCATCGGCCCGCCATCCGTCGGCGAGACGGCTGTCGGGGTCGTCCCGGAGGAAATCCTCCAGGTCCCGTCGGGTGGCCAGCACCGCGGGATCGAGGTCCAGTTCGCGGGCTCGCTGCGACACCCAGGACGAGAGCAGCGGCACCGCGCCCCGGACGTCGGCGGGCACCGGCGTCGCCTCGGGGAAGCGCACCAGGTCGAGATCGAGGTCTTGACCGCGAGCGATGGCATCCATCAGGTCGCCGCGGACGGCCTTGGGGATCCCCCGATCGCGGAGGCCACGGATCTTGGCGAGCGCGTCAACGGTCTTCGGCGGCCGTTGGGCCACGCCGGCGAGCGCCAGGTCGGGCAACACGGAGCGCAACGGTCGGTCCGCTTCGGCGGCGTGCGCCTCGCGCCACTTGCCGACTTCTTGGGCGATGGCCGCCGCCCGACCACGGAGGCGCCGGGCTTCCTTGACGCGCCACCAGGCGGTGTCGGGATCGTTGTCGACGAGCGACTTGGCGACCATGGCGTCGCACTCGCTGCGGACCCAGTCCACGCGATCCCGAGCTTCGAGACCAGCGAGGAGGTCATCGTGCAGGTCGAAGAGGTGCACGACGTCGGCCTCGGCATAGG
The DNA here is from genome assembly GCA_028822535.1 of Acidimicrobiales bacterium. Taxonomy (GTDB): domain Bacteria; phylum Actinomycetota; class Acidimicrobiia; order Acidimicrobiales; family Salinilacustritrichaceae; genus Salinilacustrithrix. The sequence goes on along the minus strand of JAPKDO010000083.1, from coordinate 8,454 downwards.
CCAACGCACCGTCGGGAAGTGGGCGAGCGAGCCAATCGGTGAGTCGGTCGCCCTTGGCCAGATCGGCTCCGAGCAACTTCTTCACGAGCGGGGCGAGGCCGATCGAACTCATGCCGAGGAACGACGCAGCGATCTGGGTGTCGAAGAGGTCGTCGGGAACGACCCCGATCGACCGGCGGAACACCTCGAGGTCCTGGCCGGCCGCATGCATCACGATCGTCCGTCCGCGGAGCACCTCGCCCATCGGTTCGAGGTCGACGGCCAGTGGATCGATCAGCGCTCGACCGCCCGACCAAGCGACCTGGACCAGTGCGCACACCGGCCAGTAGGTGCGTTCGCGATGGAACTCGGTGTCGATCCCGACCCGCGGCTCGTCGACGAGGACGTCGACCAACTCCTGGAGGTCTCGAGGCGTGTCGATCCAGCGGGCCGTCGTCAAGGGTCGACTCAGGCGCCGGTGTCGACGGGTCGACCGGCGTCGATCCAGGCCATGGTGCCGCCGGCGACGTTCACCGCGTCGACGCCCTGCTGGCGAAGGAACTCGACGGCCTTGGCGCTGCGTCCTCCCGATTTGCAGATGACGTAGACCTGTCCGCCGGAATCGAAGTCGCCGGCGCGCTCCGGCACCTGGTCGAGCGGGATCAGCCGCACGCCCGGCACATGACCCTCCTCGTACTCGTCGGGCTGGCGTACGTCGAAGACCGGCAGCCCGGACTCGAGCTTCGCAGCGAGGGTGTTGACGTCGATCTCGGGGATGTCCACGACTCGATCGTAGGGCGGCGGAACGGAAGGTCCGACGTTCATCGGGCCGATGGCAGGTCTTCGGGGCAATCGGCGTCCAGGAACGCCACCGGGTCGGCGACGTCCCAGAAGTCGACGTCGATGCCGTGCACGGCATCGAACAGTGACCGCTCGCCCGAGTCGAAGACGGCTTCGAGCACGCCCGCCACCCGCCGGCGCCACGCAGCATGCATCCACTGCGGCCGCCCGTCGAGGCGCGGAACCACGACGTCCGCGGCACCTTCCGCCAGGCGTTCGACGAGCGCCGTGACGACCGGAGACGACGGTGCGATCAAATCGCAGGCGAGAACGACCACGGCCGGCTCGGTCCCGACACGCCGTAGTGCCGTCACCGTCGCACCGAGCGGTCCCTCCCCCGGGTGGTCGTCCGCGACGAACGCCAGGTCGAGTGAGGACAGAGCGGCGCGGTCCCCGCCGACGGCAGCGACTTCGCTCGCTCCCGACTGCCGGAGCGCGTCCAGGATCCGGTGGGCCATCGGACGACCGTCGATCTCGACGAGCGCCTTGTCGGTTCCCATGCGCCGGCTCTCGCCACCACACAGGACAGCGCCGTCGAAGCCGCCGCTCACGAGTCGGCGATGCCTCCGTAGCTCGCGGCCTTGCCGCGGCTCTCGCCGTGCCTCGCGACCGCATCGCGGAGATCGGCGAGGAACTCGTCGGCGACGTTGGCGTGGAACGGCCACAGCATGAGGTGCAGACCGCCCTGCTGCCGGTCGAGGTGCCAGCCACGATCGTCCATCACGTCGCCGATCGCTCCGATGTCCGGTGCATCGGCGCCGAGCGCCGGGTCGGCTGCGAACTCGAACAACGACATGTCGGGTTCGTGCGTCAGCGCGAGACCGTCGATCGCCGCCACACCGTCTCGGAACGCGCGCACCGTGTCACGCAACTTCTCGGCAAGCGCCGAGTAGCCCGGTTCGCCGAGATGGCGGATCGTGGCCCACGCCGCTGCGATCGGAGAGGCCGCTCGGGTGCCTGCCGTCGTGGCGGATCCGTACAGCCCGCCCGGCCAGTCGTCATAGAGGAAGAACTGCTTTGCCAGGAGGGACTTGTCCCGGTAGAGGACGAGCGATGCACCCTTGAAGGTCCAGCCGTACTTGTGGATGTCGGCCGACATCGAGGTGACACCGTCGACTCGGAAGTCCCACGGCGGGACGTCCTCGCCGATCCGCTCCCAGAACGGGAGGAGGAAGCCACCGAGGCAGGCATCCACGTGGCACAAGACACCGGCTTGCTTCGCGCCGGTCGCGAGTGTCGGGATGTCGTCGATGACGCCGTACGGGTAGCAGGGCGACGACCCGACCACCATGCCCGTCCGCTCGTCGATCGCCGCCACCATCGCCGCGACGTCGGCCCTGCCGTCGTCGAGCACCGGCACACGGATCTGTTCGATGTCGAGGTACTTGCACGCCTTCGCGAACGCAGGGTGCGCGGTCTCGGCCGTGAGGAGCGTGGGCTCGGCGATGCCCCGCTCCTCGCGGGCGTGATCGCGCATCGTCTGCACGGCGAGGAAGATCGACTCGGTGCCACCGCTGGTCAGTCGCCCGTGACCCGGACCGTTCATCAGGCCGGACCCCCACTCGATGACCTCGCCTTCCATCTCGGTCAGGCTCGGGAAGGCGAACGGATTGAGCGCGTTCTCGTGCAGGTATTCGCGGGCCACCTCCTCGTGCAGACGGTCCAACTCGGGGTCGTCCGGGTGGTAGACGAGGCTGAACGTGCGACCACCTCGCCAGTCGGCATCGCGGTCGCGGCGATCCCGCATCGAGGTCAGGACCTCGTCGACGGAGAGCGAGGTGGCCGGGAATGTCGGGTCGGTCATGGCCGGAGACTAGGAACTCTGCGCCGCGATCGCCCGCAGATCATCCAGATCCGCCCGATCGAAGTCGACCGGCGGTCCACCGCCCAGGATGTCGCCGACCAGGGTCGACTCGACGGCGTAGTACATGACCGAGCCCGTGTTCCGGGAGTGTCCCGGATGCTCCGGATCCTCACGTCCGGTCGCGAGCACGAGGTCGACGAGACCCAGGAGGTGTCCGACCTCGTGGGTCGTCACCGCAGTCTCGATCCGTGCGGACGACGTGAGGAGCCCGGCAGCATCGTCGACCCGGTCGGAGAACACGGCGGCCACGTCGGAACGGACCGCCACACCGATGGTCGAGTCGCTGCCGGCGAGGCCGCCGCGCAAGAACAGCAGCGTCAAGACCCCACTCTCAGCGCTCTGCGATGGGCCGGTGCGATCCGCCTCGGCCCGGATGTCGGCCGCCGTCCACTGCCGACCGGCACCGGGCACCACGCCTCCGGTGGTGGACACGCGCTTGCCCGAGACGTCGGCGAGCACGCCACGGATCCGGTCGATCGTCGCCGCCGTCGGCTCGGCGCCCGACTGCGAGCGGACCTCGATCACGACGGAGGCCGAGCCGTCGTCGCCCAGGTACCACGGCCCGAACGCGCCGACCGCGCCAGGCGTCGGAACGAGTGGTGTCGCCGGCGCAGCCGCAGTCGTGTCGGGTCCGGTCGCCGTCGGGGACGGCGCGGAGGTGTCGGTTGTGGTGACAGCCCCGGATCCCGCCGTCGTCGGAGCCGAGGACCCGGGCAGCGCCGTGCCACCTCCGCTCCCAGCGGTCCCGTCGGTACCCGCCTCCGACGTGGTCGTGGCGGCTCGCTCCGTTGCCGCGTCCACCCCACAGGCGGCGACGAGGCACGCCGTCATCAGGGCGGCGACGACCCGCACTCCGGTCCGGTGCGGGACCGGGCCCGGTACGGCCGTGCGGAACGCGCTCATCGGTTCAGGTCGAGGTGTGCGAGGGGTCGAGTTGTCCGAGGAACTGCGCACAGCGATCTGCCTCGTCCGTCTCGCCGATCTCGAGGGCCATGCGTCGTAGCCCGTCGAGTGCCCGGAGGAACCCTTGGTTCTCGGGATGCGTCCAGCGGACGTACCCCGAGCCGCGCCAGCCGTTCGCTCGCAGGCGGTCGAGGCCGCGGTGGTAGCCCACCCGGAACGCGGCATACGCCTCGACGGTGTCCCTGCCGTGCTCCCCCAGCAGCGCCCACGCGAGGAGGCACCGCGGATGGTCGGCCACCACAGAGGCGATGGCCGCCCGACGATCGTCTTCCGGCATCGAGGCCACAGCGCCGAGGCGCTCGAGCGCATCGGCGGGCTCCGGATCGAGGACGGTCTCGGGCGGTCCGCTGGCGGAGAGGTTCACCTGTTGCGACATGGAGCGGAGCATACGGCCGCTCGTCCCACTGTCCGAGTCGCACCGAAGTACCCTGCGGGCGTGGGAACACTCCTTGCGGCAGCACCGTTCGAGGACTTCGCCCGCGAGAACAGTCCGGTGCTCGCCATCGTGATCTGCGGCATCCTCGGCATCCTCGTCGCACGCTTGATCACTCGCACGATCACCCGGCTCGTACTGTTGGCGCTCATCGTGATGATCGGACTGTTCGTCGTCGTCCAGCGAGACAACATCACCGAGTGCACCCAGACCTGCGAGTGTGAGCTCGCAGGAGTCGACACGAGCGTGCCGCTCTGCAATCGGGCGCTGCCGCGCACCGGCCGCTGAACCCGGGTCAGCCCGGCGACGCGCCGCTCATCCGCCGGATCAGACCGGCGAACTCCGCGGGATGTGACAGATGCGCGCCATGCGTCGCCCCGTCGATCTCGACGTGACGGCCGTCCTCGACTGCAGCGGCGATCTCACGCACCGAGCGAGCGTGACGCTCGGCGGTCTCGGACCCGTTCGCCGTCAGCACCGGCACGCCGACATCGGCGAGGGCGAACGGCGCCGGAAACGGTGGACGCAGGTGCGCCATCTCGGCCACCAGCGTGGGGCCTTCGTCCCGGCGGGCGGCACGGGTCGAGGGCGGCAACCGTTTCCAACGAGACGACCCGATCATGCGACACATGAAGGCTTCGGCGGCGTCGGCCGGGGTGTCGGCGTCGGCGACGGCGCTCGCACCTGCGCTGCGCTCAGGCCACCACGGCATCCACGGCATCGGCGACTCGTAGACCACCAGGGCGCTGATCGATTCGGGCGCTCGGGCTGCTGCACCGAGGGCGATCGTTCCGCCATAGGAGTGGCCTGCCACCACCGCGGCCTCCGAGCCGTCGAGCACGTCGAGCAGATCGTCGACCTGTTGGTCGAAGTGGGCCGGCGGGCCGAGTGCCACCGAGCGGCCATAGCCCCGCCGGTCGTACCGGACGACATGATGGTCGTCGAGCGCGCGCACCACCCGGCCGAAACTGGTCGAGCGATCCATCGTCCCGTGCACCAACACGACCGTCGGGCCGCTTCCGTGTTCGGTCCGCCACACGCCGCTGGCGCTGCCCGCTGACGTGCCGGCGTCGTCTGCGTCACGCACGTCGGTCACGTCACCGGCACGACACGCAACACGTCGGTCGTGCCCGGGTGGAGGCCGTCGGGCGCACCGGCCAGCACGGCGACGATCTGGCCGATCTGGACGAGTCCGAGCTCCTTGGCTCGGAACACGGCGTGGTCGACCATCTCGTCGGTCGTGTCGTATTTGTCGACGAGCATGGGGTTGGTCCCCCACACCATCGCCAACTGGCGGACGGTGTGCTCGATCGGGCTGGCGCCGATCAGGACGCTCGGCGGCCGGAACCGCGACATGGCGCGCGCCGTGTAGCCGGTGTTGGTGCACGAGATGATGGCGTCGAGCCCGAGTTCGGTGGCGAGCCGCCATGCCGCATGGCTCATACCCGCCGTGATCCGAGTGCCGACGTCGAGTTGCACCTGGCCCTGGATCCGACCGAGCTGGGAACCCCACGTGTCGTAGTCGGCGGCGGCCTCGGCCCGCTCGCACAGGCGCGCCATCGTCTTGATCACGAGCACCGGATTGGCACCGATGGCCGTCTCGGCCGACAGCATCACGGCCGTGGTGCCGTCGAACACGGCGTTGGCGACGTCGGTGGCCTCCGCACGGGTGGGCGACGGCGAGTGGATCATCGATTCGAGCATCTGGGTCGCAGTGATCACGGGGACACCGAACGCCACGCCTCGACGGATGATCTGCTTCTGGAGGTGTGGCACCTCGGCGATGTCGCATTCGTTGCCGAGGTCGCCTCGGGCGACCATCACGGCGTCGGACATGTTGACGATGTCGTCGAGCGCCTCGACGGCGGCCTTCGTCTCGATCTTGGCGACGACGGATGCATTGCCGGCGCGTGCCTTGACCGCCTCGACCTCGGCTGCCGAGCGGATGAACGACGCCGCCACGAAGTCGAGATCGGCGGCGAGCGCGTCGATCAGTTCGATGTCGGTCTCGGTCGGCACGCTGACGCGTAGCCGGCCCGACGGGAGGGTCACCCCGGGACGCCCCTGGATCCGTCCGCCGTGTTCGACCTCGACGACCACGTGGTCCTCGTTCTTCTCGATCGTGATGAGCCGCACGCTGCCGTCCCCCAGCACGAGGGAGTCGCCGACGTCCACATCCTCGACGAGATGGTCGTAGTCGACGTCGATGCGGTCCTCCGCGGTCGCCCGCACTCCCGGCCACACCTCGAGACGCTGTCCCTCCGTGAGGAACATGCCCGCTTCCTCGAGGACCGGGCCCATGCGGATCTTGGGCCCGGGCAGATCGCCCAGGATCGCAACCGGTTCTCCGATGCGCTCGGACACCGCCCGGATACGGGCGATGCGGGCCTGATGCTCGGGGATCGTGCCGTGCGCGAGACCGAGACGACAGACGTCGACGCCTGCACGGATGAGGGCCTCGAGCATCTCCTCGGAGTCGGACGCAGGGCCGATCGTGGCGACGATCTTCGTTCTGGGGATCACCGCGCGACGATACCCATGCCACGTCGGACCCGTGACCGCCCTGTCCGACGCGGGTCCCTGTCAGACTCGGATCATGGCCGGCGACGACGATCTCACCACCGACCGCGGCCTGCGGGTTCCCGGCGCAGCGCTCTCGTGGTGGGCGACGCGCTCCGGTGGACCCGGCGGGCAACACGCCAACACTTCCGACACCGCGGTCACGATCGAACTCGACGTCGGCGCATCCACGCTGCCGTCTGCGGTCAAGTCTCGACTCCGCTCTGCGCACGGGGATGCCGTACGAGCCTCGTCCGCCGATTCGCGCTCACAGTTCCGGAATCGGCAGCGCGCCCGAAAGCGACTGGGCGGCCTCATCGATGCAGCCGCGGCACCACCCAAGAAGCGTCGTCCGACGAAGAAGACCCGCGGATCGAACCGCCGCCGCCTGGACGCCAAGCGTCAGCAGTCGGAGAAGAAGAAGAACCGCTCCTGGAAACCCGGCCGAGACCACTGAGCCCAAACGTTCTTGTCACACCTGGCGCCACGCAGGCGCATCGAGGTGTGACAAGAAGCTTGGGGTGGGTCAGTTGCGCGGGACCTCGGACCAGGCGACGTCTTTGTCCGTACGGATGTCGCCAGGGAGGCCGAGCACCCGTTCGCCCAGGATGTTCTTCATGATCTCGGTGGTGCCGCCCTCGATCGAGTTGGCCCGCATGCGCAGGAACAGCTGCGTCGTCGGGACTCCGGCGAGGCCGGTGCCCGCCGTCTGTTCCATGTCGTAGGAGCCGTAGAGCTGACCTTCGGGGCCCATGCAGTTCACGGCGAAAGCGTAGAGATCCTTGTTCAGCTCAGCACTCCCCAGCTTGCCGACCGACCCTTCCGGTCCGGGGTTGCCGACCTTGCGGTTCTGGCTGGCCCGGATGTTCGTGAGGCGGTTGACGTCGGCGCGGATCCAGAGCTTCATGAACTCGTCACGACGGGCGACGTCGTCGGCGGCGACGTGCTTCTCGAAGACCTTCCGGACCTCGCCGACCGCGCCGGAGCCACGCCGGGGAATCGCGCCGCCGATCGACACGCGCTCGTTCATCAGCGTGGTGATGGCGACCCGCCATCCCTCCCCGACCTCGCCGAGTCGCTCGGAGTCCGGGATGCGCGCGTCGGTGAAGTACACCTCGTTGAACTCGGCGTCGCCGGTCATCTGACGGAGCGGCCGGACTTCGACCCCCGGGGCCTTCATGTCGACGACGAAGTGGGTCAGACCCTTGTGTTTGGGCTGCTCGGGATCACTGCGCGAGACGAGTGTGCCGAAGCTGGCGACGTGCGCGAGCGTCGTCCAGACTTTCTGTCCGTTGATGATCCACTCGTCGCCGTCTCTGACCGCACGCGAGGACAAGCCCGCAACGTCGGAGCCGGCGCCGGGCTCGGAGAACAACTGGCACCAGATCTCCTCGCCGGTGAACAGCGGGCGGAGATAGCGGCGCTTCTGGTCCTCGGAGCCATGCGTGTAGATGGTCGGCGCCGACATGCCATGCCCGATCGGGTTGAACGCCTGAGCCATCGGGCCACCGGCGGCGCTGATGCGCTCGTTGATGGTCTTCTGGTGCTTGGCGGCGAGGCCGAGGCCACCGAAGCCCTCGTCGTAGTGGACCCACGCCAGCCCGGCGTCGAACTGGGCACCGAGGAAATCGCGCGGCTTGGTGTCGGCCGGCGGGTTCTCGCTCAGGAGGCGTTCGATCGCCTCTTCGACGCGGGATTCTTCCGTGGTGGGTGCATCGGTGACGGCCATCGCCACAGTTCAGCCGGGACTTGACCGGTGGGTCAAGTCGGGCTGCCCGCAGACCCCCGCGGGCCGGGGGCACCCCCCCCCCCCCGC
>JAPKDO010000426.1 GCA_028822535.1 Acidimicrobiales bacterium | reverse complement strand
CGATCCGCCGGCCACTGATCGTCGCGGACCTGCAGGGTCGTGCCCAGTCGACGAGCGTGGTCGTAGATGACCGCGGCTCGGTCTCCTTCGAGCTCGCCGTGGAGCACTCGATGGACATCCTCGATGCCTCGGTAGAGGCACGCGGCGACCCAGAGTTGGAGGTCGCGATCGAACGCGTTGTACGGCACGGGATCGCCCGGCAACGAACGCACCTGGCGATGCTGCCGGTCGATCTCGCGACGCATCGCGTCGCGCTCGTCGTCGGACCCCAGCAATGCGACCACGAGGTAGCTGAGCGTCGTCCGCGCCCGCTTGATCGGGTGCTTGTCGACCCGACCGTCCTCGACCCTGCTCTTGGCGACGCCGTGACCGACCGGGAGCAGCGCGAGCTGCATGATCACGTTGGCGCCGGCGGCGGTCAACGCCACCCCGGACAACGCATCCCGGACCTCGTCGGGGATGTCGCCGGAGCAGTCGTCGTCGGCCGAATCTTCAGCCGTGGAAACGGACGTTGCCATTCCGTCAGCCTAGGCCGCCAGCCGCCTAGTGTCCGGCGCATGGCTCGTGAACCGCTCAAGCTCGGACTGCAACTCGGATACTGGGGCCGTGGCCCGGTGCCCGGCACACTCGACACCGTGCTCGCCGCGGAGGCGATGGGTTTCGACTCGCTGTGGACCGCCGAAGCCTGGGGCTCCGACGCGCTCACGCCCCTCGCCTGGTATGGGTCGCACACCACGACGATGAAGCTCGGCCAGAGCATCATCCAGATGTCTGCCCGCACGCCGACGGCGACCGCCATGGCGCTCAACACACTGAACCACCTCACCGACGGCCGTGTCATCGGCGGGCTCGGCGTCAGTGGACCGCAGGTGGTGGAGGGTTGGTACGGCCAGCCGTTCTCGAAACCGTTGGCGCGGACGCGCGAATACATCGACATCATGCAGCAGGTGTGGGCGCGCGACGAGCCCGTGGTGAGCGACGGCCCGCACTACCCGCTTCCCTATCCCGCCGACGGCCCGGGTTCGGTCGGCAAGGGCAAGCCGCTCAAGTCGATCACTCATCCGCATCCGTCGCCCATCCCGATCTACCTGGCCGCCGAGGGGCCCAAGAACCTGGCGCTGGCCGGAGAGAAAGCCGATGGCTGGTTGCCCATCTGGATGAGCCCGGACGAGTCGGACTGGTACGAGACGCAGATCCAGTCGGGCATGGACAAGGTCGACGGCAAGGGTTGGGACGACTTCGGCGTCGCCGCCGTCGTCCCCACCTTCGTCCACGACGATGTCGACCAGGCCATCGACATGCTCCGCCCCAACTACGCCCTCTACATCGGTGGAATGGGCGCGCGGGACGAGAACTACCACTACGAGGTCTTCGCCCGGATGAACGACGGTCGCTACGAAGGCGACTGCGCCACAATCCAGGACCTCTACCTCGAGGGACGCAAGGACGAGGCCGCTGCCTCGGTTCCGGCGTCGCTGGTCGACGACGTCGCGCTCGTCGGCTCCGCCGACCGGATCCGAGATCGTGCACAGCGCTGGGAGGAGTCGATCGTCGACACCCTGCTCCTCGGCGGCCCCTGGGAGATCATCGAGCCGGCCGCCAGGGTCCTCCTCGCCTGACCCGGCAACCGCGGCGTTCCGTACTCCCCCTCCCGACCAGAACGAGGGGTTCGGGGAAAAACTGGAACGCAACGCCTGACCGTCAGCCGTTCGACGGCCGATCCCGCCGCAGCTGGGCTCGCCGCGCTGCGGGGGTCTCCATGACGGCTCGAACCTGATCGACCAGACCGTCGATGTCGAAGGGTTTCGGGACGAAGTCGTCTGCTCCGATCTGGAATCCCCGTACCCGGTCCTGTTCGCCGGCCCGAACGGTGCACAGCAGGACGCCGAGGTCCCGCAGCGTCGCGTCCGTACGGATGCGGGCGAGCACTTCCCACCCGTCGATCTCGGGCATCTGTACGTCGAGGAGAACGGCAGGTCGTGCCCCTGACTCGCAGAGATTCGTGAGGAGTTGCAGCCCCTCCGGCCCGTCGGCGGCGGTGGCCACCGACCAACCCTGCATCTCGAAGGTGAGCGTGGTGAGCATTCGGAGATCGAGGTCGTCGTCGATGACGACGACGTCGACCACGTCGAGGGCGATCAAGCCTGTGCCCCTTGCGTCGTCGCGTTCCAGTCGCGGAGGGAACCCCGATGCAAGGCGACGACGACCCAGAGGAAGTGCATCGCCGCCGGAATGGCGAGGGCGGCGATGGACAGACCGTGGACGTCGACGTCGTCTCGTCCCGACTGGGCATACGCGGCATACACCGTGTGCCTGTAGTCACAGGTGAACATCACGGCGGCCAACGATACGCCCGACAGGGACCATCCACCCGTCACCTGGTGGTTTCGCAGTTGCGTGCTGGTCAACACGAACGCGATGGCGCCGTAGAGCACGAGGAGCGCGACGTTCGGAAGCACGGCGATGTCGAGCACGCCGTTGCGCGTGAGCGTTCCGAGCGCGGTCAACAGCGATGCGGAGTAGATCGCGCCGAGCACGGGTGCGACCATCAGCCATCTCGGCGTGCCGGCGATGAACCGGTCGCCGTTCCCGCCGAACATCGCC
>JAPKDO010000425.1 GCA_028822535.1 Acidimicrobiales bacterium | reverse complement strand
GGCGCCGGACGGATCACGACGATGCGCATGAGACCGCTCGCCCTCTGCGAGCGCATCCCCGTCGACGACGGCGTCTCGTTCGGCGACGTGCTGCGCGACGACACCGCCGAGATCGGAGGCCGATGCGACCTGGCCTTGACCGACTACGTCGACGAGATCGTCGGTGGCGGGTTCCCCGGGATGCGCGGCCTCGGACCACGCGCGCGCATCCGCCAGCTCGACAGCTATCTCGATCGCATCGTCGACCACGACCTCGTCGAGGCCGGCTTCACCAGCCGCCGCCCTTCCACCCTGCGGGCGTGGCTCCGCGCCTACGCAGCGGCGACGGCGACCACGACGTCCTGGGACAAGATCCGCAACGCTGCCACCAGCGGGACCGACGACAAGCCGGCGAAGACGACGACGATCCCCTACATCGAGCTGCTCACCGCACTGCGGATCCTCGATCCGCTTCCGGCGTGGGCACCGACGAGCAACCACCTCGCGGCATTGAGCGGCTCACCCAAACACCACCTGGCCGACCCTGCCCTCGCCGCGCGGCTCGTTCGTCTCGATGCACCACAGCTGATGAGGGGCAAGACGCCGGACACCCTGGTTCCTCGAGATGGCACGTTCCTCGGCGCGCTGTTCGAGTCGCTCGTCGCCCTGTCGATCCGCACCCTCGCCCAGGCATGCGATGCCCGCGTCCACCACCTCCGCACCCACGGCGGACGCCACGAGGTCGACTTCATCGTCGAGGCGGACGATGGGGTGATCGGTGTCGAGGCCAAGCTCAACGGAGCGATCGACGACGCCGACGTCAAGCATCTGCTCTGGCTCCGCGAGCAACTCGGCGACGACTGCCGGGGCCTCGTCGTGATCAACACCGGACCGCAGGCCTACCGCCGGAGTGACGGCATCGCCGTCGTGCCCCTCGGCCTTCTACAAATCTGACCCGCCGCTCGCCCGATCGCGCGCTGCGTGGTCAGCTCGCGAGCACCCGACGCGTGCCCGAGAACACGATTTCGTGCCCTCAGCGTGCCCTCGTGAAACGGTTATGGCGTGATCTCGCGTGATGCCACGTGTACTCGAAAACGCCCTGACCTGCGGTTTCATGAAATCGACCCTGTCGACGCACCCCCGACGATGAGCTTCCCAAGCTCACAACGCGGGTTCGATTCCCGTCACCCGCTCTCTTCTCCAGCCGCATCGCCGCCTGCGGGCTCGAGGCCGGCAGCCTCAGGGTCGCGAGGACCCGAAGCGCCACATCGGAGCGACCTTCGCTCAGACAGCCGCTCGGCTCGCGCCGTTTTCTGGCGAGCTGCCATGGGAAGCCGATCGTTGACGATCGAGAAGGTCCTCGACGACTACGCCGATCTCGAGCGCGACGACCTGCTCGCCGCGCTGGAGTTCCGCGCCAGGACTGCCGGGATGCTTCGACCGCCTCGGAGATCTCCAGGGTCGCCGCCGACGGCCGGATCGTGGGCTTCATGACGTCACCGGTCGCCAGCCATCGATCACCCGGATCGTAAGCGGCCCAGCTCATCACAGAACGGCGCATCTGCGGTCCGATGGACGTGCGTGATGCCTTCTACTTCCGCCCGGACGAAGCCGAGGCTCTCCCAGAACGGCGACGCCGCTGATGACGCCCTCGCGTTGCACGTGAGGAGATCGGTGTGGGCATGTCCGGCCTCGATGAGTTGCCTCGCAAGCGAGCGGCCGACTCCGTAGCGCCGCCATCCGGGCGCCACGTAGAAGCGACGCATGCGAAGGGCGCCGGGGACGTGGGGGCACTGCGAACGTCCGCCGATCCCGACGACTTCGTCCCCGGCGACGGCGACCAGGATCGCTTCGCCGCGACCGAGGAATCGTTCGCTCCCGTCTTCCCATCGCTCGAGGACGGTGGAGACGATCCGAATGCCTTCAAGTTCCGCATGGTCGGCGAGCGGCGCGACCGAGTCGGGGAGGAACGGGGCGGCCGGCACGACCTCGAACATCTTGGTCACGTCGGCGGACGCTACGACCCGTCGGGCGGTCCTGCAGGTCCCATCGAGCCCATCCAATCGCTGCGCCGAGAGGCGACGCTTGGAAGGCGGCCTCGTAGCATCGCCGTCGTGTCGGAGCTTCGAGCGTGCAGTGACGTCGTGCGCCACCGACTCCGGTCCGAAGCCGTTGACGACGACTCCGAGGTCTCGCTCGTGACCTGCGGGCACGAGCCACGGGCCACGCTCGTCGTGACCGATGCCGACGGTCTGTTCGGACTCGCGCTCGACACCGTTCGTCTCCTGCAGATCCCTGGCCTGGTTCCTGCCATGACCGTCGTCGGTGTCGGCTACCCCGGGGCGACCTCGATCCTGGACACCGTCGAGCGTCGCAATCGAGACCTCACGCCGACGTCGTCACCGGCGTTTCCCGGAAGCGGTGGCGGCGAGGCATTCGCTGCCTTCCTCCGACACGAGCTCTTCCCCTGGCTGGAGCACCGATCCGCCCTCGCAGACGACCGGATCTACTTCGGCCACTCGCTCGGTGGGTTGTTCGGCACCTGGATCCTCCTGACCCGCCCGACGTCGTTCGACCGCTACATCCTCAGCAGCCCGTCGCTCTGGTGGGATGAGAACCACATCTTCGACGTCGA
>JAPKDO010000082.1 GCA_028822535.1 Acidimicrobiales bacterium | reverse complement strand
GCCTCCCTGATACGGACACGCATCGACCGCTGACGGGCGTCCGGGTGGTCGACCTGACGGCCATCTGGGCCGGGCCGCTCGCCACCCATCTGCTGGCCGAGGCCGGCGCCGAGGTCGACACCATCGAGGCCGCGTGCCGACCCGACGGGCTGCGGGGCACGCCGGCCATGTTCGGTCAACTGGCCGAGGGCAAGCGCCGACACGACCTCGACCTGCGCCGAAGCGACGCCCGCGCCACGCTGGTGGACCTGGTGGCCGACGCCGACGTGATCATCGAATCGTTCTCGCCCCGCGTGATGCCCAACTTCGGCCTCGACGCCGCCACCCTGGTCGCGATCAACCCCGAGATCCTGGTGGTGTCGATGCCTGCGTTCGCTCCCGACACCGTCGAGCGGAATTGGGTCGCCTACGGCACCGGCGTCCACGCGAGCAGCGGTTTGGGCTTGGGCGAGGACGGTGCCGCGTGGGCACCGTCGGTCACCTATCCCGACCCGCTGGCCGGGCTCGCCGCCTTCGCCGCCATCTGCATCGCCCGGGCCGCCAGCATGCGGGGCCGGCACCTCGTGGTCCCGCTCGAGGCGGCCCTGGCAGGGTTGGGCCGGTGACCGTCCACCTCGACTTCGGCGACGACGGCATCGCCACCGTGACGCTGGCCCGTCCCGAGACCCGCGACGAGTTGATCGCCGCGTTCACCGCCGTGCGCGACGCCCCCCACGCCCGGGTCTTGCTGCTGCGGGCCGAAGGAAAGCACTTCTCAGCCGGCGCCGATCTATCCGAGTTCGGCAACGCCGCCAATGTGTTCGAGGCCCGGCGCATCCGGTGGGACCGAGACCCGTGGATGCACCTGTGGCACCTGCCCCAGCCCACCCTGGCCGCGCTCCACGGCTACGCGCTCGGCGCCGGTCTGGAGATGGCGCTGCTGTGCGACCTGCGCCTCGCCGCGGCCGGAACCCGCCTCGGCCTGCCCGAGACCACCCTCGGGATGCTTCCCGCCGCCGCCGGTACCCAGAGCCTCGGCCGCATCCTCGGCGCGCCCGCGGCTACCGCACACGTGATGCTCGGCGAGACGATCGACGCCGACGAGGCCGCGCGCCGCGGCATCGTCCACCGGGTCGTCAACACCGACGCCCTCGACTCCGAAGCCCTCGCCGCGGCCCAGCAACTGTCCGCTCTGGACCCCGAGGTCGCCCGCAGCGCCAAACGGGCGTTGCGAATCGCTGCGGACCTTTCCCTCGCCGACGGGCTGGCCGCCGAGAGGCGCCTCGCACGGGTCGGCGCCTCCCGGCAACCCTGACCGCTGGCTCAGCGGCCCGCACCGATCGGATTCGGTGGTCCGGCATCGGGACGACCGTCCTGGCTTGTCGCGACGGTGGACCTGGCTCGAGGCCTTCGGTCACGAGATGCACGCGGGCGCCAGGCTCATCACGGGACCTCGCTGAGATCGTGGACGCGGTCTCCCGGGCGCCGGTTGCGGGAATACCGGTGAGACTGGCCGCGGCAAACCCGAGGGCGACGATTGGGAGGGTGACAATCAGCGAGCACTCCCTCGGGCGTCCTTCGCCTCGTGTCTTCGCACCTCCCGCTCTGGTCATCGAACGCGCAAGCGAGCGCGGCGAGACACGGCTACGGTCACGTCCAATCGAAACATCAATCCGTCAAGAGAGGTAGACAATGAGCGCGTCCAGCGAGGTCAGCGTGGAGGATTTCGAGACCGAGGTCCGTTCGTTCCTGGAGGCCAACGCTCAGGAGAAGCGGTCTCTCGAGGAAAAGAAGTTCGTCTGGGGTGAAGGCGACGACGCGGTCGCCATCTTCGAGGAGATCGACCCGGACGAAGAACGTCGAAACCTCGCCGACGCGAAACGTTGGCGAGCCGCGCGCTTCGACGCCGGACTCGGTTGGATCACCGGACCCACCGAGTACGGCGGTCGCGCTCTCTCCCAAGCCCACGAGCGCGCCTACGCCCGCCTCGAGGCCGGGTACGAAACCCCGGACATGGGGTTCTTCGGGATCGGCCTCGGGATGGTTGCGCCCACGATCCTCGCCCACGGCACCGACGTCACCAAGGATGCCTACCTGCGATCCATGCACCGGGGCGATCTGGTCGGCTGCCAGCTCTTCTCCGAGCCCGGCGCCGGCTCCGACCTGGCCGGCGTCGAGACCCGGGCCGTGCGCGACGGCGACGAGTGGTTGATCTCCGGCCAGAAGGTGTGGACCTCGGGCGCCCAGTACTCCGACGTCGGCGAGGTGATCTGCCGCACCGACCCCGACCAGCCGAAACACCGGGGCATGACCGCCTTCGTCGTCGACATGCACGCCCCGGGCGTCGAGGTACGACCGCTGCGTCAGATGACGGGCGGCGCCAGCTTCAACGAGGTGTTCTTCGAAGAGGTCCGCGTCCCCGACGACCATCGCCTCGGCGACGTCAACGACGGCTGGCGGGTGGCGCTCACCACGTTGATGAACGAGCGGGCGTCCATCGGCTCGGGGAGCGGCGGCATGGGCTCGGGGGTCGCGTCCATCGACCGACTGGCCGCCATGCTGCGTCACTTCGGCAAGGACGACGACCCCGTTCTCCGCGACGAGCTCACCCGCATCTGGATCGGCTTCCAGGTCGGCAAGCTCACCGGCCAGCGGGCCGCGGACAAGATCAAGGCCGGGCAGCTCCCCGGCCCCGAGATGTCGATCGGCAAGCTCGCCCTCACCCACAACCTCACCGCGTTGAGCGAGTGGACGTCACGGGTCCTCGGACCACGGGTCACCGCCGACACGGGCGAGTGGGGCACCTACGCCTGGGCCGAGTACATCCTCGGCACGCCGGGCATGCGTCTCGGTGGTGGCACCGACGAGGTCATGCGCAACATCGTGGGCGAGCGAGTCCTCGGCCTGCCCAAGGATCCGGGCATCGACTCCAAGAGCCCGTTCCGGGACCTGAAGGCCCGAGCGAGTTCCTGACGGGTCGGGATGCGCCCCGCGCCGCCGGCGGGGGCGCATCCGACCTGCGCCGTTCGATCACGACTCGACCGAGACCGCCGCAACGTCGCCGGTCACCCGGTACTGCGACAGGTCGGGCGCCTGCATCACCTCGCGGAAGTGGTCGATGCTCCATGGCCACGCCGCCGGGATGCCCCGGTCGTCGAGGTACCAGCTCCGACAGCCGGTCACCCACACCGTGCCCTTGGTCGCCTCGACCCGGGCCTCCTCGAACGCCTCGGCCGCCTCGACGGTCGGTTCCACCGACTCGGCGCCGTGACGGAGCTGATCGAGGAGTTGGATCGTGTAGTCGAGTTGGAGTTCGGCCACGTCGATCAGGGAGAAGTTCCCGACCGGGCCGTTCGGACCGTTGAGGAGGAACAGGTTGGGGAAGTGCGGAACCGCGAGCGCGACGTGGGCGCTGGGACGCTCGGCCCACACCTCGTCGAGGGAGGCCCCGTCGCGGCCCCGCACGTCGATCGGGCGCAAGAACCGATCGGAGCGGAACCCGGTTGCCAGGACGAGCACATCGAGTTCGTGGAGCTCGCCGTCGGCGGTGCGCACTCCCTTCGCCTCGATCCGTTCGATCCCCTCGGTGACCAGGGACGCGTTGGGACGCTGCAGAGCGTCGTAGAAGTCTCCGGACGCGATCAGACGTTTGCACCCGGCTCGATAGTCGGGGCGCAACCGCTCGCGGAGGTCGGGGTCCGCAACCGACTCGAGGTGGGCGCGACACGCCTCCTCGATGATCGCCATGGCCGGTGAGTCGGCATCGATCACGGCGTTCGCGAAGTGGTCGGCGAACGCTCGACCGAGACCCTCGCGCGCCTGGCGCATCTGCGCGGGATCGTCGCGGAACACCTGACGCTGCGCGTCGTCGTAGGGCGTGTTGTCGACCGGCATGATCCACTGCGGGGTGCGCTGGAACAGGTCCAGGTGTGCAACTCGGTCGACCAGGGCGCCGGTGATCTGCGCGGCGGAGGAGCCCGTGCCGACGACACCGACTCGTCGGCCGTCGATGGCCACGTCGTGATCCCAGCGGGCGCTGTGGAACGCGTCGCCGGCGAAGGAGTCCAGTCCGGGGAGGTCGGGGACGTTCGGGTGATGGAGCACGCCGGTGGCGGCGATGACGACGTCGAACTCGCCTCGATACCCACCGGCGGTGGCGAGTGACCACCGCCCATCGCCGTAGACGAGCGACACGACCTCCTCACCGAAACGTGTCCTGTCGTAGACACCCTGATTCCGGGCGACATCCTGGAAGTACGCCTGGATCTCGTCTCCGGAGGCGAACGTGTGCGACCAGTCGGCGTTGGGCGCGAAGGAGTAGCTGTAGAGGTGGGACGGAACGTCGCAGGCGATGCCGGGATACGTGTTCTCGCGCCACGTCCCGCCCACGTCACTGGCCTTCTCGAAGACGGTCACGTCGTCGATGCCGGCCTCTCGCAACTTGATCACGGTGGCGATGCCGGCCATGCCGGCACCGATGACGGCGATCTTCAGGTCTCGCACGGTGTTGCCTCCAGGAGTGTGTCGTTCGTACGGGTGACGAGGGCGTGCGTCGTCACGTCAGGCGGTGGTGGTCAAGGAGGAGATGTCGATGCCGTAGAGACCGGCGACGTTCTCCGACAGGATCGCCTTGGTCTGCTCGTCGCTCAGTTGCTCGGTGTGCTTGTCGAGCAGCTCCTGCGACCACGGCCAGGTGGAATCGCTGTGCGGGAAGTCGTTGGCCCACATGAGCCGCTTCCAGTTCATGGCGTCGGCGAAGCGGAACGCCGTCCAGTCGTCCTGGAACGTGACGTAGATGTTCTCGGCGAAGTACTCACTCGGCAGCCGAGTCAGGTCGGCGCCGGGCTTGAGCCAGTAGCGGTGACGGTTGAACGCGTGGTCCATGCGGTACATGAAGTGGGGCACCCAACCGGCGTCGGCCTCGACGCAGACGACCTTCAGATCGGGGTGGCGCTCGAACACGCCGCCGAAGACGAGCATGGCCATGATGTCCTGGCAGCCGCGCACGATGGAGAGGAAGCTGGAGATCGCCGGACCGCGAGTCTTGTCACTCTTGGTGGTCAGGATGTGGAAGCTGAGCGGCAGCTCGAGCTCGATGGCGGCTTCCCAGAACGCGTCGTAGACCGGCGAGTCGTAGTCCTCCACCGCCGGCTGACCCGGCATCATCACACCCCGCAGGCCGAGGGCCTTGATGGCCTTCAGGTCCTCGACACCTTCTTCCGGAGAGCGCATCGCGGTCTGACCGCAGCCGAGGAGTCGGTGCGGAGCGTGCGAGCAGTAGTCCGCGATCCACCGGTTGTACGCGTCGAAGGACGCCTTCTTCAGGTCGAAGTCGTCGATGTTGCACAGCACCATGCCCACGGTCGGATAGATGATCTCGGCCGCGACGCCATCGGTGTCTTGCTCGGCCAGCCGTGCCGTCGGGTCCCACCCGCCCCGGTGGAGTTCGTCGAAGCGCGTGCCCTTGGTCCGGATCTCCGATGGATCCTTGCCGGCGGCGGCGACCAGACCCATCGGGATCGGCATGGCGGACCCCTCCACCACGAACATGTCGCCCATCTTGTCGCCACCATCGACCAGATGGGGCGCACGATCGCGCCACGCCGGCTCGATGAAGTCGGTGTAGGTGTTCGGCGCCTCGGTGATGTGCGAATCGGCCGAGATGATCGGATAGTCGACCTTCACGTACGTTGTCCCCCTGCTCGATCGAGCGCCCCGGTGACACCCATGAGTGCCACCGAGCATGCCTCACGAGTCGGAGCTTCCACAACCGTCCTGACACTCCTGCGTGCCAGCCCGTCGGCGGAACAGCGGATCAGGCCCCAGGAGCGACGGTCGTCGAGCCATGGGCGGGCTCCGCCCGAAACGACTCGAGCATCGGGGTTGCGACGAGCGCCGCCCCGGCCATGCCCAGGAGGATGGATGCGCCGGCACCGCTCAGCACATACGGCAGCTGGACCCAACCGGTTGCCGATGACGCCACGCCGTGCCATGCCAGGGCGGCGACACCGAACGCCGCCACCAACGCGGCGCCACCGGTGGGGACCTCCCACCCGTCGTCGGGCCGCCAACGACGGACGGTCGACGCGACGGCCGCTCCCAGTACGAGGATCGCAAGGATCCCGGCGTGCTCGATCGACCGGTCGACGACGATGCCGACTGCGTCGATGGGGATCACAGACACCACGGGTCCGGGTTCGGCCGCCGTGGGGGCCTCGACGACATCCGCCGCACCCTGCGAGAGCGGCGGCTCGCTCGCCGCCGGCGGGGCCACGAAGGTCTCGGTCGGGGGCGCCGACGGCGGCGGCACCTCCGGCGGTGTCGAGTCGGCTGGTGGCACCGGCACGGCGACCGGCTCCGGCGTCGATCCGGATTGGTCGTCGCCTGGGCTCTTCTCCGGCGTGGGGAGCGCGGAACACACGAGGAAGGTGGGGGTGAGCGCGCCGTTCACGAGCTGCGCGAGGTCGACGGGAAGCTCCGGCAATTCGAGGAGCGCTGGCGCCGCGTTCACGCCGAGCTGGACCAAGCCGAGACCGTCGACGCACGCTGCGTCGAACACATCCTCGAGAGGGGCCAGCACTGGCTCGGACGCCTCGATGACGTCGAGGATGGGCTGCAGGACCTCCACCGACAGTTGGTAGACGGGCACGAGCAGATCGTTCGGGTCGAGTTGGTCTTCCTGCTGGATCCGGGCCTCCCCGGGGGCCCACGCCGACCGTTCGAGGAGCGTGGTCGCCACACGGCCCGAGCGGGTGGTACTCCCAGCGATGTCGACGAGCGGCTCGCGGATCGCTTCGCCCACGAGCGTCGGCGAGAGACGACCGGCGGCCAGGTCCTCGACGACGGTGGTGCCAGCGTCGAGGACCGCCGTGAGAACGGGCGCGATGTCGACTTGTGAACGGACGACGTGAAGATTCAGCAGTGTCCGGCTGAGGGGGCCGGCCGCGTGGAGGAGATCGAGGCCGTCGGCGTCTGCGTCGAGCTCATCTGCATACTGGTCGAGCGCGGCGACGAGGGCAGCGAGTCCTTCGTCGGGCGTCTCGACGTCGGCGGAGGCGAGCGGGGCCGCCATGCCGACGACGATGACAGCAGCAGTGGCCCCTGCGACGAGCTTGCGCCCTCTCGATCCAGTGCCGGCCCGCTTCGACCCCTCGTCGCGGACGCCGACCGATGGTGGCTCGCCCGCGTCCCCGTCGCTCGACGGACGGTCGGGTTCATCGTGACGCGAACGAGGTTCGCCGAGGATCACGCCGCCGGCGTAGGTGAACATGCCTGCGGCACCCGTGAAGAGGGCGAACAGGCCGGCAGTCAAGATGTACGGGAGCTGGAGTTCGGTGGAGGGCCTCCCGGCCGCACCGTTCCAGCCGACGAACAACCCGATCGCCGCGACGGTCCAGAGACCGAAGGCGAGGACGGTGGCCCGCGCCCGCACCGGCGAGACATCGCTGGCCTGATCCGCATGCCAGAGGCTTGCGAACCGGTCCCAGCGGACCTCCTGACCGTCGGTTCCGAGATGCGACTCCTGTGGTCGTTCGTTCATGCCCCGACCTCCTTCGTGTCGTCCACTCCGAGGTAGGCCTCGGTGATGAGAGCTCTGATCTGTGCCCCGTGGGTCTCCATCGAGCCGCCTGCTCGCATGCGCCCCTGCTCGAGGAGGTAGCCGTGGGAGGCGAGATCGAGCACGGCTAGGTTCTGCTCGACGGCGACCACGGTGATGCCGGCGCGGTTGACGTCGGCGATCATGTCGAAGAGATCGTCGACGATGACGGGCGCGAGTCCGAGCGACGCCTCGTCGATCAGGAGCGTGCTCGGATCGCTCATCAGCGCACGTCCGATGGCGACCATCTGCTGTTCGCCGCCCGACAGCGTGCGCGCCCGTTGGTCGACGCGTTCGCGGACGCGCGGGAACAGGTCGAACACCATGTCGCGGAGTTCGGAACGACGGGCGGTCGCCACGCCCACGAGCGCTCCGGTCTCGAGGTTCTCGTCGACCGTGAGATCACCGAAGAGACGACGGCCCTCGGGGACCATCACCACGCCTCGGGCGAGCATGTCGACGGGATCGTGGCCGCATTCCTCGCCGGCGACGCGCACCGTTCCGCCGTGTCGCTCCGCCAGACCCATGATCGAGCGCAGCAGCGTCGTCTTGCCCGCGCCGTTCGCTCCGAGCACGACGGCGAGGGACCCCGTCGGGACGGACAAGTCGATCCCTCGGAGGACGGGCACGCCGGCGTAGCCAGCATCGAGCGATTCGGTCACGAGGAGGTCTTCTCGTCGTTGATCGGTCATTGCGTGACCCCCGCCGACTCGGCCGTTCCTGACCTACCCAGATATGCGGTGAGCACCGCGGGGTCCCGGGTGATCGCTGCGGGAGGACCCTCTGCGAGGATCTCGCCGAAGTTGAGGACGAACACGTGATCGGAGACCTTGGCGACCATCGGCACGTGGTGTTCGATCAAGAGGATCGAGACGCCGAGATGGTCGCGGACGTCGACGATGACCCCTGCGAGCCAGTCCGTCTCGTCGGGGCCGAGGCCCGCAGCCGGCTCGTCGAGAAGGATGATGTGTGGCTTGGCCAGGAGCGCGCTGCCCAGCTCGAGGACTTTGCGGTGGCCGTAGGACAGCGAGCTGACGACCGTGTCGGCGTCGTCGACCATCCGCAGGATGTCCAGCACCTGCATCGCCAGGTCGCGACGAGAAGCTTCCTCCTGTCGCCCACGCGAGCCGGCTGCGAGCAACGACGACGGCGACCACTTCGACACGGAGCGATCCTGAGCGACCAGCAGGTTGGCGAGCACCGTCTCCGACGCACACAGGCCACCCTGCTGGAAGGTCCTACCGAGCCCGCTCCGCGCTCGTCTCGCCGGCGACCAGCCCTCCATGTCCTGGCCGGCGAGTTCCACGCGCCCGGAGTCGGGCTGCAGGAATCCGGACAGGCAGTTGAAGAACGTGGTCTTCCCTGCGCCGTTGGGTCCGATGATCGAGACGATCTGGCGCTCCTCGACGCGTACGCGGGCATCGCTCAGGGCTCGGAGACCGGCGAAGGTCTTGGTGATACCGGTCGCTTCGAGAACGGTCACACGCTCACCTCCTGCTCGACGCTCGCCGCCGTGTCCTGTGCTGCTGGTCCGTCGCGGCCCAACCGATGCTGCAGCGATCGTGCGAGTTCGCGTAGCCGCCCGCCGAGTCCCTGTGGGTATCGGCCGGTCGACAAGACCACGAACAGCGCACCACCGAGGAGGAACAGATCGGAAGCAAGGTCCGTCCCCGACGCGCTCGTCCCTTCGTTCATGTACACGAAGAGACCGGTGACCGCGGCCACCGACCATCGAATCCCGATCCCCCCGAGCACGACGTAGAGGACGAGCGACAGCGAGACGAGGAACGGGAACGCCGACGAGACGATCTGGCCGTTGCGAAAGGCGAAGAGGCCGCCGGCGATACCGACCCAGAACCCGCTGATGGCGAAGGCGAGCACCTTGATCGGCGCTGGCTCGATACCGCGCGCGGCAGTCGCGACCTCGTTGTCGCGAACTGCGAGCATCGCCCGACCCAACGGCGAATGGAGCAGACGACGGTCGGCGTACCACATGACGAGGACCGCGGTCGCGCAGGCCGCCAACATCCATCGATCGTCCGACAGGTCGATGAACCCGAGTTCTGGCCTCGCGAGGCTCAGCCCCGCTCCGCCGCCCGAGAACGCGGGGAGCGGAAACACGAAGCTCTCGAGGACCACGGCAAAGGACAGCGTGAGCACGGCGAGATGCAGTCCTCGTACGCGGAGCGCGACCGAGCCGAGGGCCAAGCTGACCAACGCGGTCGACACCCCACCGACCAGAACCGCCGGAACCGCCGGGAACTCCCATGTGGCACCGGCGACCCCGGTCATGAACGCGCCGAGCCCCATCAATCCCACGTGCGCCAGGGACACCTGACCAGTGGTCACCACGAGTGTCGACAAGCTCCAGGCGACCATCACGAAGATGGGGACGAGCGCCAGCTTGAACGCGGTGATCCCCTCCAACTGCCAGATCCCGACCCCGGCAACGACCACGAGCGGGAGGAGGAAGACGCGCCGGAGCTCACCGCCCGGCCGGCTGCGGATCATGGGCGGGAGCCGTACCAGCGTGCCCGACGACTGCTCCGTCGCCAGAGATCGGTCAGAGCGACCGAACAAGCCTTCGGGGCGAAGCAACAACGTGAGGAGCAGGATCGCGAAGACGACGATCTCCGGCGCACCGGAGACGCCGCCGAGGTACAGCCGGGAGACGCTCTCGGCGATGCCGACCGCGATCCCCCCGACGACCGCACCCGGCAGGCTGAGCGCGCCGCCGAGGATGACGGCGGTCAAGACCTTGGGGAGCACGAGTGTCAGGAACGCCGGGCTGATCGTGACGTTCAGCCAGCCGAGCAGCACGCCGGCAAGACCGGCGAGACAACCGGCGACCAACCAGGTCACCGTCTCGATGCGCGCAGGGCGGAGCCCGATGATCCGTGCCGCATCCGAGTCGCTGCCGGTCGCTCGGATCTTGAGCCCGATGTCGGTTCGTTCGAGGAACAGCCAGAGGGCACCGCACACCACCGCTGACGTCACCACCACGATCGCCCGAGTCGGGGTGATCACGACACCCGCCACATCGAATCCCCTACCGCTGAACGGACTCTCGAACGTCCGCACCGGCTCCGCGAAGGCCAGGAACTCGACCACGATGAGCGCCAGCACCACGCCGAGCGTGCCCACCAAGGGCGGTAGCAGTCCGGTCGAACGGGTCTGCAGCACGGCCATCCGCGTTCCCACGGACAGCGCCCCCCCGGTGATGACGGCCCCGATGACCGCAACCGGCCAGGGCAGGTCGAAGCTGAACATCAAGCTCGCGGCGACCATGGTGGCGAAGACGCCGACTTCGCCGTGCGCGAGGTTGAGGATGCCCGACGCCTTGTTGACCAGGACGAGACCGAGACCGAGCAGCCCGTAGGTCGCACCGGACGCGATCCCGGCGACGACGAACGCCAGCAGTTCGCTCATCGGTCCGAACCAACGCGCTGGAGGAACCGTCCGTGTCCGGCGATCTGCGATACGGGCTCGCCATCGTCGAACACGACCTCCCCTCCCACGATGACGGCGCGTACCACGCCGTCGGAGCGGTTGATCATCCGTGGATGGCCGATGACGGGGTCGTACTCGATGCGCGTCGACGCGGCACCGTCGTAGTCGGCGAGCTGGTTCGGATCGATGAGCACCAGGTCGGCGACGGCCCCGACCTGGATCCGGCCGACGTCGAGTCCGAACAGTGCTGCGGGCTCTGAAGTCAGCCGCCGCACAGCTTCGGCGACCCGACGCTCATCGCGCCGTGAAGCGATCGCCAGCGTGCGGAGATTCCCGTCGAAGAAGGCCATGTTCGCCAGGTGCGCTCCGCTGTCGTTGAAGCCGGGCAGCGTGCAGTCGTGGAAGAGGAGCTCCTCGAGCACGTCGGGGCGATCGTTGGCGACGAGCACCGACCATCGAAAGCCGAGATCGAAACGGCGCAGCAAGGCGAGGAGGAAGTCGGACTCGTCGACGATCGGCCACGGTGCGAGATCCTCGAGCATGGACGCGTCGGCGTCGGGGACCGAACCGCTGCGAACGAGTTGGCGACGACGCCACAACGAGCCCAGCGTCTCGCCCGTCCAGTCGGTGCCGGGGCAGGCACGCACGACCATGTCGTCGAGTTCTCGGGAGAACGTCGATCGATCGAGTCCCAGCCGCCGCAACACCCCAGCGAACCCCCGCCGGCCCGAGAACCAGTCGTCGCGGAAACGATCCCGGAACGCTGGGTCGTCGAGGAGCTGCCGACGACCGTCGACGTCGTCGTACTCCCGGCCCAGCAGTTCCCGAAATGCAGGACGCTCCTCCATGAGCGGCGTCGTGACGCCCTCGGCGTGGATGTGGAACGGCGCGCTGAGCGCCTGGAAGCGGATCCGTCCTCCGAGCGCTCGGCTGTTGAGGATGCGGGCGAGCGCGAGGATCGGCCGGACCGCTCGCCGGTTCTGCACCAGGTCGAGTGCCGCCGTCACCGTCATCCGCAGAGGCCGAGCGCGAAACCGTCCGACGGTCTGGGTCAACATCCACAACGTCAATTTCAGGTCGTCGGGGTCCGGGGTCAGTTGCACGATCCCGTCGTGGGCACGAACCACGTCGAAGAGGGCCGCCAACTCGGCCTTGCCGGCGTGCTGTGCAGGAATCGCCTCGTTCTTCCACGGCTCGTTCGCCAGGTAGTGCAGCGGCAATCCGTCGGTCGACATGCCGGGATAGCCGAGCGCCAACGCGTCGCTGAGCACGCTGCACATCCGCTCGAGTTCGGCGGAGGTCGGATCTCGTTCGATGGCATCCGGCATCCCCATGACGTGGATCCGCAGATTGGAGTGCGGGATCAGGCACGCGACGTTCGCGCCCAGGTCGACATCGTCGAAGTGGCGGGCATACCCCTCCGGATCGCTCCAGCGCACGTGGTCGCTGACGCCGTCGGCGAGCACACCCTTGGGGATGTTCTCGACGCGGGCGAAGCAGTCGACCACGGCATTCGACTGCGGATCGTCGGCCCGCCCCGGATAGGCCTGGGCACCGAAGGCGAGTCCCAGACTGCAGTTGCCGACGACCGCCGTCGTGGTTCCGTGACGGACGGCCTCCCGCAACCGCGGGTCGAACTCGACCTCGAGATCGAGGTGCGTGTGGATGTCGAGCAGACCGGGAACAACCCACAGACCCGTCGCGTCGATCACGAGATCGGCGGCGGACGGTTCGATGCCCTCCGCCACCGTCTGGACCCGCGACCCCTCGATGGCGATGTCTGCATCCGTGGCTTCGTCGACGAGGCCATCGAAGACCCGGCCACCGGTGATCACGAGTCGGCGCCCGTCATCGCCCGAACGACCCCTGTGTACTGACATCCCGCCCCCCACGCTGCCGCGCAACAACGTTGCAATGGTACAACTATGCAACACAGTACGCATCGTGTATCGTGTCCGTCAATCAACGGTCGCCGATGCGGCGGACGATTGGCGCTGGACGGCTGGGTACCCAGCCTCCGCTGGGGAACGGACGAGGAACACGATGGGAAACCACCGATCGCCACGAGTTCGTGGTGGAGGGCTGGCGCTGCTCGCCGCAGCGATCGTCCTCGCGGCGTGCGGGCCGAAGGACAGCGCCGTGGAAGCGGCCAACAGGACGGGGGACGCCAATCGGACGGTGGAAGCCGTGACGAGCCCGGCGCTCCCTGACTCCGACGACGGAGCCATCGCTGGTCCATCGACGTCGGTCGGCGCGGACACGAGCGAACGATCATCGAACCAGGCAGCGTCCACCGGCGGGACCACGGACACGGTCGCGAGCGTCGACGGCCAGCCCCCCTCCGAGCCGGGTGCCCCCGGCGGCCCCACGGCCGAATCGGGACCGAGACCAGGGATCTCCGACGATCGGATCGTCATCGCCGCGCACATCCCGCTCAGCCAGGACGGCGTGCCGATCGACCAGATCGCAGGCGGGGTCCAGGACGCGGTGGAGATGTTCGAGCGCTAC